>JBBRDU010000099.1:0-12303 GCA_038203615.1 Chthoniobacterales bacterium | reverse complement strand
AGCGCCGTAATCTCCTTTTTCACCCAAGACGCGCCAGCCGGTTCCGGGGAGCACAGGCCGCTGGCCTGTGATGTTCGGCGGCTCGCCGAACATGAGACCATCGCGGCGAGCCGCCGCGATCCGCTCGCCGCGGCGAGCGCTCCCTGGAATTTACAGCTCGAATGCTCGGGGTCATTCCAATCGATCGGTCGCAACACTTTCAGCCTCGAACGCCCCGACAGAGCGGGGAAGGGCTACAGCACGCTGGGCAGTGTAGCCACGGCCCGCTGCGCGCCACGCCCTAGCAGTGCGACGGCGGGTCGCTTTGTCTGCGTGCATGACTTCGCCCCTCCGCCAAATCCGTGGCCCGTATTTGCGTGTGCACCTGCGCACTATTAACGTGCGCTCCGCCCATGAAAGTCGACGTTGAAAAGCAGCCAGACTCCACCTCGACGCTCTACATCCATTTGCCGCCGGACGAGGTGTCGAAGGAATGGGACGCGATCGCGAATAATTTTGCGCGCTTTGCCAAGATTCCCGGTTATCGGCCGGGGAAAGCGCCGCGGCGCGTGATTGAGGCGAAGTTTAAAAAGGAAATCCGGGATGAGCTGACCAAGAAGCTCGTCTCGAAAAGCTATCACGACGCCGTCGCGCAGGAGCAGTTGCGCGTCGTTTCGTTAACGAATGTCGAAGATGTCCAGTTTGGGGAGGATAAATCGATTCGCTTTCGCGCCACAGTGGTAACAGCGCCGGAGTTTGAGCTGCCGGATTACAAGAGCATCCCAGTCGAGCTGCCGGAAGTGAAAGTGGAGGAGAAAGAGATCGACGCGGCGGTCGAGCGCTTGCGCGAGCAATCGGCCGACTTTATCGATGTGACAGAGCGCGCGCTGCAAATGGAAGACTTTGCGGTGATGGATTTCGAGGGCTCCAGCGAGGGCAAGTCGATCAGCGAAATCGCCCCTCAGGCGAGCAAGAACTTGCAAGGCGGTAAGAAATTCTGGCTGCGGCTGGCGCCCGATAATTTCCTGCCCAAGTTTTGCGAGCAACTGGTCGGACAAAAACGCGACGAGAGCCGGGATGTGATCGTGGAGTTCCCGGCCGATCTACCGGTGCCGGAACTGGCCGGGAAGCCGGCGGTCTATCAGGTGACGCTGCGCGAGATCAAGCAACGGGTGTTGCCGGACGTGAACGACGAATTTGCGGCCAAGCTGCTGCCGGGAAAGACCGTGGGCGATCTCCGGCACATGATCGAGCACGACATTGAGCACGAGAAAGAGCATCAAGTGGAACAGGCCAAGGAAGCTCAGATCCTGAAACATCTGAACGACCAGACCCCCTTCGAGCTGCCCCAGAGTTTATTGCGGGGAGAGACGCGGAGGGCCCTGACCGAGCTGGTGCAACGGAACCGGGAGCGCGGTATTTCGGACGAGATGCTGAAGGAGAAAGAGAAGGAATTAATCGAGGGCGCGGCCGGTCTGGCCACGCATCGCCTACGCACCAATTTCATCCTCGGTCGGATCGCGGAACGCGAAAAGATCGAGGTTTCGCGGGAGGACATGGAGCAGCGGATTCGGCAGGAGGCCACGCGCTACAATCTGTCGGTCGACAAAATGCGCCGGGAACTCGAGGAACACGATGGCCTGAACGCGCTCGCGGAACAGATACTGCTGGGCAAGACCCTTGATTTCCTGAAGGCGAATGTTAGCGTGCAGCGGGTGATAGAACCGGCTATTCCCGAGCAAAAATCATGATTCAGTCCACTCAGAATGTGTCGCAGTCCATCCTGATCCCAATGGTGGTCGAACAGACCGGGCGCGGGGAGCGCAGTTATGATATCTATTCGCGTCTCCTCAAGGATCGCATCGTCTTTATCGGCACGCCCATTGACGATCACGTGGCCAACCTGGTCATCGCGCAGCTCCTCTTTCTGCAGATGGAGGACGGCAAAAAGGACATCAGTATTTACGTTAACTCCCCAGGCGGCTCCGTCACGGCGGGCCTGGCCATTTACGACACTATGCAGTTTCTGACCTGCGACGTGACGACCTACTGTCTTGGAATGGCTGCCAGCATGGGCGCCGTCTTGCTCTGCGCCGGGACCAAGGGGAAACGCTTCGCGCTGCCGAATTCCGATATCATGATTCACCAGGTCTCCGGCGGCGCGCAAGGACAGGCGAGCGACGTGGAGCGGCAGGTGGAATACATGTTCAAGCTGAAGAAGCGCCTGATCAGGATTATCGCGCAGCACACCGGTAAATCGGAGGACCAGGTTCGTCTGGATTCGGATCGTGATTATTACATGTCGGCGGCGGAAGCGAAGGCCTATGGTCTGGTCGACGAGGTCATCAAATCCCGTAAGGAAATGAAGCTTTTGGATGGGGCAAGTTCGGCCGCGGGTGACCGTTCCACCGCTGTGGCGGAGGCTGCGCTGCCGCGCAAAATCGAGGAATAGGAATTGCTCATTAAAATGGGGTAAATATGGCGCGCGCTTCCAACCTCACGATGTGCTCCTTTTGTGGCAAAAGCCACGCCGAGGTGCGCAAGCTGATCGCCGGTCCCGGTGTCTACATTTGCGATAGCTGCATCAACGTCTGCAAGAGCATCCTGGACAAGGAGCTGAACGAGGACGCCCGGCGCCAATCGTCCAATATCCGGGTCCCTAAACCGGTCGATATCCGGCGTTCCCTGGACCAGTATGTCATCGGCCAGGACATCGCCAAAAAGACTCTTTCAGTGGCGGTGCATAACCATTTCAAACGGGTGCTTCTGCCGGCCCCCCCGGCCGCGGATGGAGCCGCCGCTACTTTTCAGCCCGATCCGCTGGCGGACGTGGAGATTGAAAAGAGCAATATCCTGCTGATCGGTCCGACCGGGTCGGGCAAAACTTTGCTGGCCAAAACGCTGGCCAAGATTCTGGACGTGCCGTTCTGCATCGCGGATGCGACCACTTTGACCGAAGCCGGCTACGTCGGTGAAGACGTGGAGAACATTATTCTACGGCTGCTCCAGAACGCGGATTACGATGTGAAGCGGGCGGAAATAGGGATCGTTTACATTGACGAAATCGACAAGATCGGGCGCAAAACGGACAACGTGAGCATCACCCGTGACGTCTCGGGTGAGGGTGTGCAGCAAGCGTTGCTCAAAATTTTAGAAGGCAGCACCTGCAATGTCCCACCGCAGGGCGGCCGCAAGCATCCACACCAGGAGTATATCCAGGTGAACACGGAGAAGATTCTGTTCATTTGCGGCGGTGCCTTCGTTGGGCTCGACAAAATTGTGCAGAAACGGATTGGCCAGAAGGTCATGGGCTTCGCCAGCCCCACGCTTGAGGTCGAAGATGCCATGCGCCGCGAAGCGGTCCGGCACGTGGAACCGGAGGACCTGCTCGCTTTCGGCATGATCCCGGAATTTATCGGTCGCCTTCCCGTCCTCAGCTCGCTCGATGCGTTGACCGAAGAGGAAATGGTTCAGATTTTGACCGAGACCAAGAACGCGATGGTCAAGCAATACACCAAGCTTTTCGCGATGGAAGGGGTTCGCCTGACTGTGACGAAGGATGCCTTGAAAGCGCTGGCCGCGCAGGCGGTCACGAAGGGGACCGGCGCGCGCGCCCTTCGTTCCATGCTCGAGCGCATCATGCTCGACATCATGTACGACGTGCCCAGCCGCGAAGACATCGCGGAAGTGACCATCAATCGCGCGGTGGTCGAAGGAAAGAAAGTCCCGCTCATTCGCAAGAAGCAGGACAAAGACGCGGCCTGATCAAGCGGAAAACGCCGAACGTCCAACGTTGAACGCTCAATCTTGAATTCAGAGCGGTTGGATTCGCTATCGCATTTTCGCACTAACATCTGACTTCGGCATTGGACGTTGGGCGTTGGGCGTTCGACGTTTGCTGGTCGATCTTATGCGCGTCGTTCTCCTTAACACCGGCACGGAACTTCTTCTCGGAGATGTGCGCGATGCTCATTTGTCTTTCATCGCGCAACAGATTCTGCCGCTGGGGCTGCGCATCGCCGAACAGCGGACCGTGCCCGACGGCGGCGCCATTCGGGACACCCTCGCGGAAATTTTTCCAAAGGCTGATCTGATTTTTGTGACCGGTGGCCTGGGGCCGACCAGCGATGATATCACGCGGGACCTGGTGGCGGAGTTGCTCGGGCTCGAGTTGGTCTGCCATGAAAGCGTCAGGCAGGCGATCACGGAGCGGCTGGCCCAGCGCCAGATTAAAATCACGGATTCGATCCTGCGTCAGGCCGACGTCCCGCAGGGCGCGCAGATCCTGCCCAATGCCTCTGGCACGGCTCCCGGACTGTTCCTTCCTGCCGGGATCAACCTGGCCGTGACTTCGCCGCCTCTCTTCTTATTGCCCGGCCCGCCCCGCGAACTTCAGCCGATGTTCGATCAATCCGTCGTGCCCATCCTTCGATCGCTTGCCGGAGTCCGGCCCACCATCGTGCGCCGCCTCTATAAAATTGCGAACGTGGGCGAATCGGTCGTGGAAGCTTCCGTGGGAGGGAGGCTTCTCGCCATTCCCGGTCTGGAAGTCGGTTACTGCGCGCGCCCGGGAGAGGTCGATCTCCGCCTGGTAGGCGACCCCGCCCTGGTCAGCCAGGGAGAGGCCATCATCATGGACTCGTTAGGTTCTTCGATCTTTACGAGCAGCGAACAGATCCTGGAGGAAGTGGTCATCCAGGGTTTGCGGGAGCGAAAGGAAAGTTTGGCCGTCGCCGAATCGTGCACCGGCGGGCTGCTGGCGCATCGTCTCACCAACGTGCCGGGCGCCTCCGCGGTCTTTCTGGCGGGCTACGTCGCTTACGCGAACGAGGCCAAGTCGGACATCCTCAAGGTGGATACGCAATTGATCGCGCAGCACGGCGCCGTCAGCGCGGAAGTGGCCAGCGCCATGGCGGACGGCGCGCGGACCCGCTCAAGCGCATCCTATGCGCTCGCCACCACGGGTGTGGCCGGGCCGGATGGGGGCACGACAGAGAAGCCAGTCGGGACGGTCTTTGTCGGGTTGGCGTCCGTTCATTCGCCGACGATGGTCCGCAAATTCTTTTTCCCGACGGACCGCGAAACGTTCAAGCAGATGGTGGCGCAGGCCGCCTTCGAGTTGTTGCGGCAAGCATTGATATGAATAGTGATCGGTGAATCGTGAATGGAGGAGTCCGCTCCACCATTCACGATTCACTCTCCACCAACTCAGTAGTCGCCGACGGCGACGGGAGTGCCGACCCTGACGTGGTCGTAAAAGAACTTGGCTCCCTCCGACGACATCCGGACGCATCCATGGGAGGCGGGATATCCGGGCAGGATGCCGATATGCATGCCGACACCGTCACCGGTCAAACGCATGAACCATTTCATTTCTGCGCCGGTGAAATGAGTGCCGCTGGGAGCGGAATCGATCTGCGCACTCACGCCGGCCCGCACGACCCGACCGGAGGAGTCGCAAAAATTTCCATAAAGAGTGGAATGATGATTGGGATCTTTTTCCAGGACCGTGAACTGGCCGGTGGGCGTGCTGTGGCCTTTCTTGCCGGAAGAGATCGGAGAGTCGGCTGCGACTTGTTCGCCAACCATGAGATAAGCGCGCTGTTTGGGAATCGAAACGACCACGCGCAGGGCGTCGGGGGTGGCTCGATTCATGACCGATTGGTTGATTTTGAACGGCTCCTGTCGGTGAATCAGATCCGAGGCTTTGCGCTGGGGCTGTGGCATGGCGATGGCCGGCCGTATTTGCGGCGGCTTCGGGCCTGACCGAAAAAGCTGGGCCTGAGCGAGCGCCCCCAGGGAGAGAAGAGCGACGGCTACGAGCGATCGGCAGGTTAAGCGCGACATGATTACGCTCGACTGTAGCTGGTTACGCGACGAATCCAACCGGATAGCCAGCGGGATTCGTTTCGGCTGGGAGGGGCGTTGTGGACCCGGCGCGTCAGGACGGCCGCGGCGGCCTGCGAGAATCCCCGCACGGCGTCCCCGTTGGCGTCGCGCATTTGTTCCAGCACTTGGAGCAATCCCCAGCCTTGATCGCCGTAGCGCTCGGTCGGCAGCACCCCTTCGCCTTTGAAATTCACGTAATCGACCAGGGCATAGCAGCCGCGCGCCGAACCGGCCAGGCGCTGAAACTGGTCCTGTATTTGGCTGCGCTGGGCAGTGGATGTTTCGGCCAGCATTTTGGGAAGGGCGTCGTCGAGCCTGTTTACCATGAACTGGGTTTGAAGATCCACCGTATCCGCCAAAAACTGGCGCAATTGCTTCATATCGGGTGTCTGCTGCGCAAGGCTAAACTCGGAGCGCGATCTCCAGGGACAATGCATTTCTCCCGATCCGAGCAGCATTTTGGGAAGCTTGGCCCCGTGTGCGGAGATGAACGCGATCAGCTTGGGAAAGCTTTCCTCAAAGGGACCCTCTTGGCCGGCCGGATACCAGATGAAATGCCCGATCCCGAGCGAAGCAAAATTCTCCCCCGCGTTCCAGGAGGTCAATCCGGCCACGGTGCCATTGCATTCGTTCTGCCAGATTTTTCGTCCGATGCTGCGCGCCTCCGCGCTCGACAAATGGATGGCGGCCGGGAGCAGAGCAGGGCTGAGGAGCCATGCTGCCACGGCGAACCGGAGGAGACGCGCCGGGAAAGGATGCGCGCTTGACGGCCTACATTTATTCATTAGCGTCGAATTTCGCGCCGGTCCATATCCTGGCGCGTTTCTACTTCAAACCGGAGCTTTATGAAATCTTTACTCATCGCGTTGTCTACAGTTTTGCTGCTCTTACCACTTTTCGCGCAAGAAAAATCAACCCAGTTGAAGGATCAAAAGGACAAGGTCAGCTACAGCATTGGCCTCAATGTCGGGTTTAATCTGGCCAAGCAGAAAATTCCAGTGAATCCTGACGCCTTATCCGCCGGAATCAAGGATGCTCTGGCCGGCAAGCCGCAGATGACCGAGGCGGAGGTCAAGGAAACCATGGCGGCTTTCGAAAAAGATATGATGGATAAACAAAAGGTGGCAGGGGAGAAGAGTGCGGTGGACGGGGGCAAATACCTCGAAGAAAACAAAAAGAAGGAAGGGGTGAAGACCACGGCCAGCGGTCTGCAGTACAAGTCCCTCAAAGAAGGCTCCGGGGCGCAGCCCAAGGCCACTGACACCGTCACGGTCAATTACCGCGGCACTTTGCTCGATGGCACTGAATTCGACAGCTCTTACAAGCGCGGCGAGCCAGCCACGTTCCCGCTCAGCGGCGTGATCAAGGGTTGGACGGAAGGCCTTCAGCTGATGAAGAAAGGGTCTAAATATCAATTCGTGATCCCGGCGGGTCTCGCTTACGGGGAACGCTCCCCGGGAGCGGGAATCCCGTCAAATTCGACCCTGGTTTTCGAGGTCGAACTACTCGAGATCAAGGACGTGCCCGCTCCATCGGCTTCGCCCTCGCCCTCCGCGTCAGCCAAGTAGGCGCTCGACTGATCGGTAAGGACGCCCGGCCGGGGCGTCCGCTCCGCGCGCTTAGTTTTTGGACGAAAAGTTGGCGCGCGGAGCGGACGGCGCAGCGCAGTGTCCTACCCATTCGACGGCTCGACAGAGTCTCGCTGCCCCACCAGGTGAAGGCTTAGCGCAGGGCTACGGCCGCTTCCCAGTCGAAGCGCGGGGCGTCTCCCCACAGGTCTTCCAGGCTATAGAAGGGCCGCTTTTCGCGGTGAAAAATGTGCACCACCGCTTGCATGTAATCGAGCACGATCCATTGGCTGGCGGGAAAACCGTCCATGGCCATCGGCTTGACCTTATGGTCTGCTTTGAGTCCCGCCTCGATTTCTCCGGCGATCGCCTTGAGATGCGGTTCGGATGTTCCCGAACAGATCACGAAGAAGTCGGTGAAGGTCGAAATCCCGCGCAGATCGAGCACAACAATATCTTCAGCCTTCTTGTTAGAGGCGAGCTCGGCGCAATTGGCGGCTAGTTGCTCGGCGGTTATTTCCCTTGCTTCCGGTAAAGGTTTCCCTGGCGGATGATGTCTTCCACTAGTGTGGGTACGAGATAGCGAATGGAGCGGCCTAAAGCAACTCTCTTTCTTATTTCCGTGGCGGAGATATCGATCTTCCGCTGCACCGTCAGATAAGGATGGTCGGACACGGTGCCGCTCCGATCCAGTACCACGAATTGCACCAGTTTCTGCAATTCCGCGAACCGATGCCAGCGGCTCAGCCCCTCCACGTTGTCCTCGCCCACCAGATAATAAAAAGCGGCTTCGCCTTCCCGCTGCCGGATCGTTTGCACAGTCTCAAAGGCGTAGGAGGGCGCGGGCCGGCGCAGATCGCACTCGTCGATCACGAAGTCCTGTTCGCCCTCGAGGGCCGCGCGCAGCATGCGCAATCGCAGCTCGGCTAGGGCAGCCGGGCCGTTTTTAAAGGGCGAGACGGCAGCGGGAACAAAGATGACTTTCTCGAGTTGGAGTTGCTCGAACGCTTCGCGCGCCAGGATGAGATGGCCGTGATGAATCGGATCGAACGTCCCGCCGTAAATGCCGATCTTTCTCAAGTCAGCGCCCGGCACGGAGGCGAGCCGCGCAATTTTCGTTTTTCGCGATGAACAACGCCATCTAAGGTTTGAACGTATGGAGAGCGATTCAACCGGTCAACTGCTTGTTCCAGGCAAAGGCAGGGTAGGGACGCCCCGCCGGGGCGTCCGCTCCGCGGCAAGTCAGATGGTAGGGACGGCGCGCTGCGCCGTCCGCTCCGCGCGCCAACTTTTCGTCCAGGATGACGCGCCAAAATGAAAGCTGACTCGCCTGGTCAACTGCTCCTCATCGGGGTTCCCGGAAAAGAGCTCGATCCTGAGACGGCCGCCATTCTGCGGCGGGTGCAGCCCGGCGGCTTCATCCTGTTCGGTCGCAACATCGAGAGCGCCCCACAATTGCGGAAGTTGATCGACGATCTGCGCGAGCTTTCCGAGGTCGAGCCCATCATCACGATCGATCAGGAAGGCGGCCGGGTCTCGCGGCTGCGTCTGATTGGCAACGAACCGCCCAATGCGCAGGAATTGCGCGAGAAGGCTGATCTCACCCTGATCGCCCGGCACGGCGATATCACCGGGCGTCTCCTGCGGCTCTTCGGGTTCAATCTCGATCTCTGTCCCGTCCTCGACATTTCGTTTGATGACGACGCCGATAATTCGTTGCGCGGACGGTGCTATGGAAAAAACGTGGAGGAGGTCGTGCGCAACGCGGCCGCCTTCAATCATGCCATGCGCGCACAAGGCATCGCCAGTTGCGGCAAACATTTTCCGGGTTATTCCGCAGCGACGATCGATGCGCATCACGAGTTGCCCAAGATTGAGCGGACGCGCGGGGAACTGGAGGGCCAAGAATTAGCCGTCTTTCGCGCTTTCACAGGTAGGGGCGGTTCACCGAACCGCCCTCAGGCGATTGAGGTCCCAGCCTCCGCCTTAAGCTACGGCGCGGCGAGCAATCGCCCCTCCCTTGACGGGGACATCGTCGATAGCATGATGATTTGTCACGGTTGGTATCCATCCCTGGAGCAGGAGAAGTTGGCGGCTTCCTTATCGCCCCGCGTCATTACCGATTTGCTCCGAGGCGAGCTGGGCTTCACCGGTTTGGTTATGACGGATGATCTCGATATGGGTGCCATCCTGAATGAATACGGACTGGAAGAAACAATTCGGCGCGCCCTCGCGGCGGGAAACGATTTGGCCATGATTTGCCATCGATTGGCCGCGGTGGAACAGGCTCACATCGTTCTGCGCACGTTGCCCACGGATCAACTGGAGCGCGCCTTGGCCAGCGTGGCGAATTTTAAGGAGAAGCTGGCTCCGCCGGAAAACTTTTCCGAAGAAGCATTTCGCGCGATCGACCAGGAGATCTGGGATTTGCGCGTGGCCGTCCTCGGTCCGGAAGGCGCGGCCCGCCGAAGCCCGGAAGACGGGAAGCGTTCGCCCGTGGAAGTCTATTGATTTCGTGCTCTGGCAAGACGCGCCTTGAGCAGGGCATCGCGGCCTACCAGGTAGAGAAGCACGCACAAAATGGCAAAGGGCAGGGTCGCCAGGAGATCGGCGTTGGGGCCATGGAAGAATGGGTTGTGCAACGTTTGCCAATTTTCGATTTGCGTTTTTACATCCGCCAGCGTCGGCACACCTTCCATGATCGCGATGACAATGCCGGCGAGCGCTCCTCCGGCGATATATCCTGAGGCGAGCAGGACCCCACGGCTCTTGTCGCCTTCGGCCGCCATCTCCACCTCCGATAAATTCTTGTGCTTGAATTTAACGCGCAGGTAACGGTCGACCAGCCAGCGAATCATCCCGCCAATGAAAATGGGGCTGGAGGAAGAAAGCGGAAGATAAACTCCGACCGCGAACGCGAGGGACGGAATGCCGCTCATCTCGAGCACGATCGCGATCATGACGCCAAGTAAAACCAATGCCCAAGGTAGTTTCCGGGTCAGGATGCCCTTGATGATGTAAGACATCAAAGTGGCCTTGGGGGCATCGAACTTCGTCACGGTGGAGCCGTCCGGTCTGATCTTGTGAGTGCCGTTGATTCCGGGATCGACCAGGTAAACCGGCGCGTTGTTACGGTCGACCAGGAACCGCTGCGCCGGCCCTCCATTCGGATCGGCGTGCTGCCAAACCCGGTAGATGTTCCCGTCTGCTCGCGCCTGAGACCCGCTCAACTTTTCCGGTTGACCGATCTCGCTGGGATCAGCCCGCAAATCGGGCGGAAAGTTTCTTTGCAATTGATAGGCTACGTTCTCGTCGTCGCCCACCAGATATTCGCCGGGTTCCAGTCCGGGAGCCGGCGTGTTCCCTCCCAGCTTGAGCAGCCGGAAATGCGCAGTCCCAGAGGGGCGCACTTTGTCGTCGAAAGGTTGCAGAGGCACGCCGGCCGGGGTGGCCACCTTGTTCTCCATCTGCGAGAACGAGTTGGCCGGCACATAAACGGTCGCGCCATCATTCAGCTTCAGGAGAATCGGGCCCAGAACGAGCGCGGAGGCGAGGGCGCCAAAGAGGATGGCGATTTGCTGATACTTCGGAGTGGAACCGATCAGAAAACCTGTCTTCAGATCCTGCGAGGTGGTTCCTCCATTGGATGCCGCGATGCAAACAATTCCACCAATGGAGAGCGCGGTGACGAAGTATTTTGGCCCGGTCCATCCGACGAATAGGAAAATGAGGCAGGTGAGAAGAAGCGTCGCCACGGTCATGCCGGAAATAGGATTGGAGGACGAACCGATTTCGCCGGTTAGTCGTGAGGAAACGGTGACGAAGAGGAACCCGAAGGCGACAATCAGGAAAGCGCCGAGCAGGTTCCATTGCAGGTTCAGTTGCGGCACGATCATCATGATCACGATCAGCGCAACGCAGCCGCCGATGACCAGGCGCATGGATAAATCCCGGTCCGTCCGTGGTGCGCTCGAGCTAACCGCATGACCTCCGCGCAGATCGGCCAGGCCACCGCGCAATCCGTGCCAGATGGTGGGCAGCGACCTGAGCAAACTGATAATGCCGCCGGCCGCCACCGCGCCCGCGCCGATGTACAAGACGTAGGCGCTGCGAATGTCGTTCGGCCCCATTTTGGCGATCGGGATCGTGCCCGGAGCGATAATGCCCGTCGCATGTTCGCCGAAAAATTTGATTGCCGGAATGAGCACGAGGTAGGCGAGCACACCGCCGGCGCACATGATCGATCCGATGCGTGGCCCGATGATATAGCCCACCCCGAGGAGGGCAGGCGATATCTCAGCGGAGATGGACCCGGCCTTGAAGGGGGCCGCAAAAATCTTCTCGGGCGTGTCCCGCCACATGCGGAAAGCGCCCATCAGGCTCTGGTAAAGTAAACCAATCCCAAAACCGGAGAAAATAACCTTGCCACCTCCCGCCGCTTCTTCGTCCACCTGGGCGTTGGCCGTCGTCTGTGTGCGATCAGATGCTTCAATCGATTCTTTTGAGGCCGAGGCTTTCAGCACCTCGGCGCAAGCCGTCCCCTCCGGATATTTGAGGAGCCCGTGTTGATCCACGATCAAAGCACGCCGCAACGGGATCATCATGAGAATACCGAGCAGCCCGCCCAGAATGGCTACCAGCATGACGCGGGTAATCTCGAGATCGAACCCCAGAATCATGATGGCGGGCATCGTGACTCCCAGACCAAAAGCAATGGATTCACCGGCCGAGCCAGCCGTCTGGACGATATTATTCTCCAGGACGTTGGCGTCGCGCATTCCAAATTTGGAAAAAAGCCGGAAGATCGTGATGGAGATGACAGCCACCGGAATGGAGGCGCTCACGGTGAGGCCGACCTTCAGGACAA
>JBBRDU010000098.1:0-12353 GCA_038203615.1 Chthoniobacterales bacterium | reverse complement strand
TATAAAATCCGCAGGTGATACCAAAGTTCTTTCACCTGTGTGCGAAACGCGTGAAAGGATTCCGCCGTGAAATCTTTCGCAACCTGGCGCAGAGCTCTTCGGCCGGTTTTGTATGATTTTTGAACGACCTGACGCAGTTTTTTGCAATTGAGATCATCCAGTGGCCAATCGTTTATGCGTTCGCGGATCTTTTGTAATTCAGCGCTCGCTTTTTTTCGCCAATCGGAGAACGCCTCGGTGAAGTTGACCAGTTCAAAATCGAGAAGCTGTTCCGCTTCGTTCAAGGCCGCTTCGTCATTTCGACGATGCGCTAAGCGGTGGAGCTGGTGAATGGTTTGCAACCGCACTTCTGCGTCACGAATTTCGGAGAGGAGCCGGCCAACGTCGCGTAGTTGTCGATCTTCGTAGCGGAACAGTTTCGTTCCCAGTTCCTTTGTCCCCAAACGCAAAGCCGCGCGCGCCTTTTTCAAATGCTTTCGCAGTTCGTGCACCGCGTCGTGATTCGGATCGCTGCCATTCCAGCTGATCCCGAGCGCGGCGTCGATCTGCTCACGGCAGATTCTCCGGACGCCGTCACCCAGCGTCTCCTTATTACCCAACTGATAGTTCATGGATGCTCACTGCCTGTAGGCCTGACAAGAAGGCCATAAGATCGGCTGGACCACGATCAGACCAAATGCGATTCGCGGAATTTGTTCGTTTTACGCCGCTCCGGAAAGGGATGGGCGCCAGGCTTGAGATTTCGTTTCACTAATTTTTCGCTCGTCGGCGCGTGTTGTTTTACGGTCGTGCCGCACACGATCTTGCGCCTGGCCTTTGGTCTAACCCCAGTTCCTTCCGTTAATTGCTTTGATCTCAGTTCCGGGTGAGACGGCACAACGAGCACTGGACGCTTCGTTCGGCGCACTACTTGTTCCGCGGTGCTGCCTATAAAAACATGCTTAAAACCAGTGCGCCCATGTGTCGACATAATGATCAGATCGACATCCTGCTTTTCCGCAAACAAGCAAATCCCGTCCACGGGCGAAGCGATTTTGACGGTTGTTTTAAACTTCACGCCGCCGAATTGCGCCCGTCGGACGAATTCGCGCATCTGGCGTTCTGCATCCTTGCCTGCGATGTCTTGGAGCGTAGAAACATCGTACATCATCGAGTAACCATCCGCAGCGTAGGCGTAGCCGAGGTGAACGGCGCTCAGCAAAAGAATCTTCGCTCCAAACTTGTCCGCAAATTGGATCGCGTATTTCAGCCCTTCCAAAGAACAATCAGAGAAATCAACCGGCACAAGAATCTTGTCGACCCGGAAACTTGTTTTGGACGCGGATGCGTCTTTGCGTGATCGCGTATCCCGTTTCGCGATATAAACCGGACAAGGTGAATGCTGGACGATTCGTTCCGCGGTGCTTCCTTCAAAAAAATGAGTCACGCCGGTGTAGCCGTGCGTAGGCATGACGATTAAATCCGCCTCGATCCTCTGCGCGATTTTACAGATTTCGTTGAAGATCGGAGTGTCATTCTGGATGTAGCAATTCGCGGCGGATATTCCGTACTTTCTTGCCAATGCCGTAAGCTCGTCGGCAATTCTCGGCGCGGCGTCCTCGCGAAATGGGACCATCGACATTGGCACCGGCGCTCCCGACGCCATAAAACTGGCGGGGTAGTAAGACTCGTGCACGTGCACAAGATGGATCGCGGCGCCAAACGGCTTGCCCAGACGCTGCGCGGTTTCGATGGGGGAAGTCGACATCGCGGAGAAATCGACTGGGACAAGAATTTTTTTAAGACTGGCCTTTTTCATGGTCACAGCTTCAAGCAACATCTCGCGCCTCGCTCGGCATGGCTTGTCAAAAACAGTTCGTTTCTTGCGCGCGAAATTACGGGCGCAGCTCCGCGTCGTCGCGTAGGAAGTGCGCGACGGCCAACGCGTGTTCATGATCGAGCAAAAGCGACGGCTGCCTGGCCGGGCCCGGGTTGGGAATGATGGTGACGTTCGCTCGGGCAATCTCCGTTTCGATTCGAGCTTTGATTTCTTCGAGCGATTCCATGGTGCGATCTGGAAAAGGTTACCGGCTGGCCCTGGCGTTTTCAATCGCGTGGCGGCGCGGAATTGATATGGTGTGCCTTTGTCATGAGAAAATCCACCCCGAAACGTCCCCCTGACGGGCCGCGGCGGAAGGGGCGCGCCAAAGGGAAAACGGACGCCAAGAAGCTCGACGCGGCCTTCCCCATCGTCGGCGTGGGGGCTTCGGCGGGCGGGCTGGAAGCGTTTCAGGATTTGCTCCGGCATCTGCCCGCGGATACGGGGATGGGCTTCGTGCTGGTGCAGCATCTCGATCCGAAGCACGAGAGCGCGCTTACGCACTTGCTCGCGCGCGCCACTACGATGCCGGTGCGCGAGGTGACGCAGAATCTGCGGGTCGAGCCGAACGGCATTTACGTCATTCCCCCCAATGTGCAGATGGCCATCGTCGGCGGGGTATTGAAGCTGACGCCGCGCGGGAAGGTGCGCGGGGCGACGCGCTCGATTGATTTCTTTTTCGAGGCCCTCGCGCGGGATCAGCGCGAGCGCGCCATCGGCGTGGTGCTCTCGGGCACGGCGAGCGATGGCACGCTCGGGCTGGAGGCGATCAAGGCAGAGAGCGGGGTGACTTTTGCGCAGGATGAATCGGCCAAATACGACTCGATGCCGCGCAGCGCGATCGCGGCGGGGTGCGTGGATTTCGTGCTTGCACCGGAGCAGATCGCCGCGGAACTGGCGCGCATCGCGAAGCATCCTTTCGTCCTGAACGCGCTCGGCGAAACCCCGCCAGATATGCATTCCGAGGCGGAGCGCGAGGCCGATCAGCGCGAAGGAAAAGATGCGCCGCTGGCTTCTGGCGGGCATGGCACGCCACGCACCGGCTCGCGGCAGGCGAAGCAGGAAGCAGCTGCGGCCGCGGACAAACCAGCGGCGGGCGAGGATGGCTTCAAGAAAATCCTTTCGATCCTGCGCAACCGCTGCGGCGTGGATTTCTCGCTCTATAAATCGAGCACCATCCAGCGACGGGTGGCGCGGCGGCTGGTGCTGAACAAGCACGAGACGCTCGCCGATTACGCCGCGTTCTTGAACGGCAACGCCGCCGAACTCGACGCGCTTTATTCCGATGTGCTCATCAGCGTCACCAGTTTCTTCCGCAACCCGGAAGCCTTCGATGCGCTTCAGCGCAAGGTCTTCCCCGCGCTGCTCGCCGAGCGTGAGCGGGAGGGGCCAGTGCGTGTCTGGACGCTCGGCTGCTCCACCGGCCAGGAGGCCTATTCCATTGCCATGTCCTTCGCTGAATCCTCCGAGGACATCGCCCGCGCGCCGAAGCTCCAGGTTTTTGCCACCGACCTGAACGAGGCGCTCCTGGAGAAGGCCCGGCACGGCCTCTATGCGAAAAGCCTCGCCGCCGATCTCGCCCCGGAGCGGCTGCGGCGTTTCTTCGTCGAGGAGGAAGGCGGCTGGCGCGTGAACAAACTGCTGCGCGATCAGGTCGTCTTCGCGCGGCAGAATGTGGTGAACGACCCACCCTTTTCGCACATGGACTTGATCAGTTGCCGCAACCTCTTGATCTATCTTGAAGCGGGCTTGCAGAAAAAAATCTTCCCCGCGTTCCATTACGCGCTCAAGCCGGGCGGCTTTCTTTTCCTCGGCGCGAGCGAGTCCATCGGGCAGTTCACCGATCTCTTCGCGCCTGCCGACAAGAAGCAGAAAATCTTTTCCAGAAACGCCGCGCCGACCCCGCTCTTCCGTCTGCCGCTGCCGCGTGCGCGCGAGACGCAGCCTGCGCCCGGCCAGCACACGCCGCCGCCATCGGCCCGCGAGCAGGGGCTGCCAGACGCGGTGCGCGGCGAGTTCAACGCGCAACGCGAAGCCGATCGCATCTCAGTCAGCCAATTCGCGCCGCCGGGCGTGCTCATCAATGCCGAGGGGCAGGTGCTGCAGTTCCGCGGCGCGACCGGCGCGTATCTCGAACCGCCCACGGGCAAGGCCAGTTTCGACGTGCTAAAGATGGCGCGCGAAAGCCTGATGCTCCCGCTGCGCGCAGCGATTAATATAGCGAAGCGCGAAAACAAACCGGTGCGGCGCGAGGGGGTGCGCGTGGGCACCCGCGCGCTCGCGCTCCAGGTCATCCCGCTGCGCAATTTGAAAGAGCAGTGCTACCTCGTTCTGTTCGAAGAGCCTGGGGCGTCCCATGGGTTCCATCCGTCTCATGGGACAGATGGGACTCATGAGACACATGGGACTTCCCGCAAGCGCATCGCCGAGCTCGAGCGCGAGCTGGCCGAGACGCGCGATTATCTCCAGTCCATCCAGGAGCAAAACGAAGCGGCCAACGAGGAACTCCAGGCCGCCAGCGAGGAGGTGCAGAGCGCGAACGAGGAACTCCAGAGCATCAACGAAGAGCTCGAGACTTCAAAGGAGGAACTCGAGTCCACCAACGAGGAACTGACCACGATCAACGACGAGATGCTCAGCCGGAACACGGAGCTGAGTCGCCTCAATGCCGACCTGAACAATCTCCAGGCCAGCATCCACATCGCCTTCCTGCTGCTCGCGCGCGACCTCACCATCCGCCGCTTCTCGCCGCTGGCGGAGAAAGTTTTCAACCTTGCCGCGACGGATGCGGGACGCGGCTTCGGCAGCATCCGGCACAATCTCGACATGCCCGACCTCGACCGCCTGCTGGTCGAAGTCATCGAGACCATGAGCCTGCGCGAGCGCGAGGTGCAGGACAAGGACGGGCGCTGGTATCGCCTGCGCGCGCGGCCTTACCTCACGCTCGACAACAAGATTGACGGTGTGGTGCTCGTGCTCAGCGACATCGACGCGCTCAAGCGCAGCGAGCACGAAATCAAAGCGGCGCGCGATTACGCCGAGTCCGTCCTGCGCACCGCGCCGGTGCCCTTCCTCGTCCTGCGCGCCGATCTGCGCGTGAACACTGCGAGCGACGCCTTTTATGAAAACTTCAAGGTCGCGCCCGCCGCGACTGAAGGCCGCCTGATCTACGAGATCGGCAACGGGCAGTGGAATATTCCCAAACTGCGCGAGCTGCTCGAAGAGATTATCCCGCAAAAAAATGTCTTCAACGGCTTCGAAGTCACGCACGAGTTTGCCACCATCGGTACGCGCACCATGCTGCTGAATGCCCGCCGGGTGGAGAGCGCCGCGGGCGTGCCCGAGCGCATCCTGCTCGCCATCGAGGACATCACCGCGCGCAAGGCATCGGAGGAGGCGCTGCGGGCGAGCGAAGAACGATTCCGCTCGGCGGCGCTCGCGGTGAGCAGTCTCATCTGGACGAACAACGCGCAGGGTATGATGGAAGGCGAGCAGCCCGGCTGGGCCCAGTTCACCGGCCAAACTCCGGAGGAATATCAGGGCTACGGCTGGGCTCGGGCGGTGCATCCCGACGATGCCCAGCCCACCATCGAGGCCTGGAATGCGGCGGTGGCGGAAAAGCGGCTGTTTGAGTTTAAACACCGCGTGCGACGGCACGATGGCGCCTGGCGCTCGTGTTCGATTCGAGCCGTGCCGGTCATCGGCGGGGACGGCGAGATCCGCGAATGGGTCGGCGTTCACACCGACATCACCGAGCGCAGGCAGGCCGAGGAAGCCTTGCGCGCCAGCGCGGAATTCAATCGCAGCATCATCGAGAGCAGCTGCGACTGCATCAAGGTCCTCGACCTCGAAGGCCGGCTGATGCTCATGTCCGAGCGCGGCCAGCATCTGCTCTGCATCGTGGACATCGCGTCCCTCATCGGCAGCATATGGGCCGACGTTTGGGTCGGCCCGGATCGCGCCGCGGCGGAGGTGGCCGTCGCAGCAGCGGCGGCGGGCGGCACCGGAAATTTCACCGGCCTTTTTTTAGTGCGCGGCGAGCCGCGCTGGTGGGACGTGGTCATCACACCGATCTTAAACTGGCTCGGCCAGCCCGAGAAATTGCTCGCCGTCTCGCGCGATGTGACCGAGCGGGTCCGGTCGGAACAGGCGATTCAGGCGGTGGCGGCGGAACTCGCGCGCTCCGCCCGGGCCAAAGACGACTTCCTCGCCGCGCTCAGCCACGAGCTGCGCACGCCGCTCACGCCTGTGCTGATGACCGCCACCGCGCTCGCGGACGATCCGGCGCTGCCTTCCGAGCTGCGCGAGCAGCTCTCGATGATACGCCGCAACATCGAGCTCGAAGCGCGGCTCATCGACGACCTGCTTGACCTCACGCGCATCAGCCGTGGGAAGCTGACCATCGCGCCGGTGGCCGCCGACCTGCACCAACTTCTTCACCACACCGCCGAGATCGTCCGCAGCGACGGACTCGGCAAACGGGTGCGCATCGTCTTCAAGCTCGACGCGGCGCGGCATCACGCGCTGGCCGATCCCACCCGGCTCCAGCAGGTCTTTTGGAACCTGATCAAGAACGCGCTTAAATTTACTCCGACGGGCGGGACCATCACGGTGAGCACGCACAACGACGCCGAGGACTGGATCCTCGTGAGCGTCGAGGATACCGGCATCGGCATCGGCGCCGAGGCGTTGCCGAATATTTTCAAGGCCTTTGAGCAGGGCGACATCGCCGGCCAGCATCGCTACGGCGGTCTCGGCCTCGGCCTGGCGATCGCGCAGGCGATCGCCGAAGTGCACGGCGGCACGATCTTCGCCAAGAGCGAAGGCCACGGCCTCGGCTCGACCTTCACCGTCGCCCTCGCCACCGTCGATGCGCCCGCCGCCTCCGCCCGTGCGAGCGCTCCGCAACCCGCGCCTCCCCGCACGCTGCGGCTGCTCGTCGTCGATGATCACGAGGCGACGCGCACCGTGCTCATGCGCCTGCTCACGCGCAGCGGCTACCAGGTCACGACCGCCAACGGCGTGCGCGAAGCGCTCACCGCTTTCGCCGCGGAACGCTTCGACGCGGTCATCAGCGACCTCGGCCTGCCCGACGGCAGCGGCCTTGATTTGATGCGTGAAATCCAGCGCCAACGTCCCGTCCCCGGCATCGCCCTGAGCGGCTACGGGATGGAGGAAGACCTGCGCCAGACAAAAGAGGCCGGCTTCTTTGCGCATCTCGTGAAGCCGGTGAACCTCGACCAGCTCAAGCAGTTGCTCGATCACCTCACCGTGCCGCTGGCGTAAGCGGGTGGCCGCGGCGCCCTCGCCGCGAGGCTCGCGCGCTTACCGCTCCAGCACTGGCGGACGAAAGAGCGCGGGATTCGCGGGCGGTTCGAGATCGTGCGCGCCGAAGGCCGGCACGGGAAACTCGCTCGGCCGGTCCCGACGGAGGTGATCTGCTTTGTCGGCTCCGGTCAGCTTTTGCTCATCGATTTTGTGCTGCAATTCCATGAACGCATGGAGCAAGGCCTCCGGCCGCGGCGGGCAACCGGGAATGTAAACGTCCACCGGGATGAAACGATCGAAGCCTTAGGGATTCCAGTAAGTTTCGACGTTTGTCAGGCGATCGTGACGGCGGGTGGTCATATCGCTAACATTGGCGTGCACGGCAAGCCCGTGCAGCTGAACTTGGACAAACTATGGTCGCACAACATCACCCTCACAACGCGTCTCGTTGACACCGTGACGACCCCAATGCTCTTGAAGACAGTCGTCTCAGGCAAAGTCCAGCCCAAGCAGCTGATCACGCACCACTTTAAGTTGAACGATGTCATGCAGGCATATGACACGTTTGGCAATGCCATGAAGGAGCGCGCCCTAAAAGTGATCATAACAAACGACTAGGGATCTGCGCCTGCGGGCGGCCTAACCTGGAAGATGTAGCTAATCTTCTTCTCGTTAGGGAGCTGTTCATTCCACATTGCCATGCCCCTACCGCCCCACATTGAAAAACATTTCACCGCGGGCGACGCGGTGCGAGACGTCGTCATTGGCATGGCCGATGGCTTGACTGTACCATTTGCGTTGGCGGCCGGCTTGACCGGAGCGATTTCATCGTCGCACATCATTGTCACGGCAGGCTTCGCCGAGATTGCGGCCGGATCTATTGCGATGGGTTTGGGTGGCTATCTCGCGGCCCGCAGTGACGCCGAACACTATGCCAGTGAGCGAGTGCGGGAGGAACAGGAGGTTGTGACGAAGCCGGATGCGGAGGCGCAAGAGGTGCAGGAGATATTTGAGAGTTATGGCCTGACTCGCGAGGAGGGTGCTTTGGTGGTCGAGGCGTTGCGGCGGCGGCCGCAGATTTGGGTGGAGTTTATGATGCGGTTCGAGTTGGGGTTGGAGAAGCCGGAGCCGGGGCGCGCGCTCCGCAGTGCGTTCACCATCGCCCTGTCGTATGTGGTGGGCGGGCTGATTCCGCTGAGTGCATACTTGATATTTGCCGATGCACATCGTGCATTGAGTGTGTCGATTGTCGCGACGTTGATCTGCCTTAGCGTTTTTGGCGCCGTCAAAGGCAGGTTTACCGGCGTATCAATGGTTCGCAGCGGATTGCAGACTGTATTGATTGGTGGGCTGGCAGCGGCAGCGGCGTTTGGCATCGCCCGTTGGATTGCATAAGCTGTCTGCGTGCGGCTGCCGCCCGGCAACTCCCTGCAGCGAACGAACACTGGCTACTCCTCGTGTCGCTGAATTCGAATCGTTCCGTTGGATACGCGGGAATACCATTAGGTAATCGGCATTTGCGGCTGTAGTGCCTGCCAAGAATCGCAGCGTCGACCGACCGCGCCGAGCGGCCTCTTCCCTCTGCCCGCAGAAACGGAGCTAATTCTTATGATAGATGTCATTCCCGCGAGCAAAGAGGCGCTTGAAGCGTGGCTGGTGGATTCCTTTGGCAACATTGCGGTATCAGCCGCGGGCCTCGCCCTGTTGGAAGTCGAGATCACGCCGCTCCAGGGGGCGGCCGCCGAGGAGTTCGGCTGGCCTAACGAGTCACGGGCGGGAGGCTAATCAGTTCGCGAATTCGTCTTCATTTATGCCTAAACAAAAATCCACACCAAAGAGTCTGCCGGCCATCGCCCGGTCTCGAAGCGGGAGGACGGCACCATCGGGAGGAGTTTCCACGAAGGAGCGTAAACAACTTGCTCACAACGCCCCGGTCCGACGCGCTGCCAGTAAAGCTCGCGAATAGTTCAACACAATGGGAAGCCGCGATGATTTCGATGTCGATGTTGCTGCACATCCGTTCCTGCTCGCCCTAAGTGAGCATCGCGTCCGGCTGCTCGCCGATTGTGCGGTGCGCGTCGTCTTCGAATCCGGCCAGATGATCTTTCGAGAGGGCGAAACGACCAACCGTTTCTATCTGATCGAGCGGGGCGAGATCGTTCTCGAATCGACCACGGCCGGTGGTGCAGCAATTACGATCGATACGATCCGCAATGGCGACCTGCTCGGTTGGTCGTGGCTTTTCTCGCCGTATATCTGGCGCTTCACGGCTCGCGCAACGAAGGCGACAACGGCCATTTTTTTCTACGGCACGATCCTGCGTGAATATTGCGAGAAAGACCACACGCTGGGATACGAGCTGCTCAAGCGGATGGGCGCAGTGATGATGCGCCGGCTGCAATCAGCTCGAGCCCGTTTCGTCGAAGCACAATCCGGCTTTTCGCCGGTCGGATCGGAACACGCCATGGGCGTGGGAGCTTAGTTAGTTTACAGAACACCGAGGAGAATTATTATGTTACACAGCATTCAACAACGATACGGAGAGAAGCTACGCGCCTCAGATGGCGAAATCGGTCATGTCAGAGACTTCTACTTCGATGATAAGACTTGGAACGTGCGCTATCTTGTCGCGGACACTGGTCATTGGCTCGCAGGACGCTTGGTTCTTATTTCTCCCCACGCCTTTGGTCACGTTTATCCCGAAGGAAAGGTTCTTCTGGTTAATCTAACCAGACAGCAGATCGAGGACAGTCCATCCATCGACGAACACAAACCGGTGTCTCGCCAGCATGAAGAAGAGTATCATCAATACTACGGATATGATTACTACGCGGAATCAATGCCGTTGTGGGGTTTGGCCGGTTACCCGGTGATGGTTCCACCGCCACCAATGAGTGACGTTAAACAAAGTGGAGTCGATGCACATCTCCGAAGCGCGCGGGAGCTAATCAGCTACAGCGTCGAAGCAAACGACGGAACAGTCGGAGAGGTCACAGACTTCCTGATCGATGGCAGGACGTGGATGATCCGCGAAGTCGTGGTGGAGTGCGGTCACTGGTACGCCGGGAAAAAAGTAGTCGTATCGACGGAGAAAATTGCACGTATCAACTACGAGCAAAGGACCGTTGACGTGGATTCAACAAAGCAGGCATTTTCCGAAGCATCAGAGCACCGGCACGCCCATGCCGCGTGAAGAAGAGTCGTCTTTAGCGGAGGAATCGAGTGCGATCCTCGATTATCGGATCGGCGTGATTCAAACATCCATCGAGACCGCAAAAAGTATCCCGGATCAGACAAGAGATGAGCTATTGAAGCTGGATGCAGGACTCACATCTGAATTAGCCATGCTCTCTGAAACTCATTACGAAGAAGCTTCTAGAAGTGGTTTCAAAAGTCGATTTCGCACTGCCGCGGCGCTCTCTGAGCGCCGTGTTGGCCTGGCAAGCATTCCGGTTCGGCGGTCACAGACCGCCGCTCCAGGACTTTTGCAACCAGTTCTCGTATCACGCGCTTTGCAGATGCGTCCGCGCACGAGGCCTCACGTTCGCAGAAAAACCCGCAGCTCGCCGAGACAGTGCTGCATGGACTGCCTGTTTCCATCCAAGGATTCGAGGATTCGCACCCTGTGCTCGTCGGAACTGTGAGCCGTTTTGCGACCGCGTTATCAAATATGGGCATCTGAGGACGTGTTCAGTGCCTCCAAAGTCGACGAGTTCGCTCCCCAACCAGTTCTTCGCTCCTCGCGCCAACGTCACGAAGATCGGCCATTTAATAATTCCGTGATAAAGCTCAACGATCCGGCACTTCGAATATGTCTCTAGCATCCTGCAATAACTGCGGCCACGCTCTATCTATCGTGGGCGCTCACTGCCGTCACTGTGTTAAGCCAAATCCGGTTACTGCACGGATCAAACGCTTCGATCTCAAATTCCTGCTGCCAGCGATCGTGGCGGCCGCAGGTTTAACCATTCTTCTCTATGCGATTTTCTCCCGCTAAAGAACTCAACAGCGTGGGGCGTGCCTTCAGCATGTCCATCGTTTTCCTCATCGTTGGGGGGCGTTGGCTGCCGCTCAGTCGTCTCCCGCGCCCGTAATCAGCGAGCTGCCTCGGCAGGCTAAACCGATCTCCGAAGTCGTTGTGCCGATACCCAGTGAGGTATTTGCATCGCTCGACAAATTCTCTAATGCGAATTGGCGATTGGTTCAGCTCGATGGCCTCGCGCGCGCCAAGCCTCACGGCGATCAGACGCAAATTGCGCTGCTGCTCGGGGTCGTAATTGGCGAAGGATTCATCGCGGTTGAAGCACACGACGCGGCCGAAGTGAAAGAGGTCGGCAGTGCTGTCCTCACGCTGGTGCGAGGTCTCGGTGTTCAGCCGACGGTCATGAGGCGCAGCAAAAGCATCGTGGAGCACGCGGATAAGAACGACTGGTCGGCAGTCCGAAAAGAATGGGACGGCGTGCTTCCCGACGTTCGGGAGGGCATGACGCAACTGAAAAGCGAACAGCTTTCGCAGCTCGTGAGCCTGGGCGGCTGGTTGCGCGGCACAAAAGCGCTCACGGCGCTCATCCTGCAGCGGTATTCCGCCGAGGATGCGGAATTACTAAGACAGCCTGCCTTGCTTGATCGCTTTGAAGCTCAACTCGGTAAAATGGCGCCTAATGCCAGCGTCTCCAAAATGCGGGAAGGCGTGAAGAAGATGCGCGTCCTTGTTGCAGACTCACGCCTGCCGCTAGCGGAGAAATCGGTAAGAGACGTTGCCGTCCTTTGCGACGAACTCCTTAGAACTATCGCCGCCAAAGGCTAGTACTAACACAAGATCAGGAACGCGCTGCTCTTGATGAAAGCGATCAGTAATATTCTCCATGACGAAGTTCTGGTCGCCGGTTGCTCGGTTCTTTGTGCCTCCGCTTATTGGTGTCGCGATCGTCCTGGTTCTCACATTGGTCGTCACGCGAGCGATTGCGCAACACGGCGTGGCGGGGAAGATCACGATCAAGTCTGATCAAGGGATCGACTCGCTCGAAAAAATTCATCTCGGCGGAGATCGGGCAAGCCCTCGCGAAGATTGAGGACTGTAGACAGCATCGTAAGATAAATTCCCGGAAACATAACCCGCCTATTTGGCGCCTTTCCATTTCCAGTTCCGTATCTCCGGCATGTCTTCGCCGTGCTGAGCGATGTAGCTTTTGTGATCCAGCAACTTGTCTCGGACTTCTTGCTTTAA
>JBBRDU010000097.1:0-12394 GCA_038203615.1 Chthoniobacterales bacterium | reverse complement strand
CGGGTAGAACCGTGCGCCTCACCGCCATCTGGGATGGTCAGGACGTGGCGCTGCGCTAACCGCCGCGTCAGCCACTTTCGGAAAGTTAGAAATCGGGGTCAGCCCCAGATTTCTATACATCGAAGTCAAGCGCTGAACGCGACGCGAGGTCCCGTGAGGGTAGAAGGCCCGGGAGTCACTACTTCACCTGCGTGCTTTTATACAAGCCCGATGAACTTATGGGCTAATTATATTTCCTCCCGTTGCGCGCTTTGATAATAGGAATTTGTGCCGCGTCGCTCCGTTTCCATAAGCTGTAATGGACTCGACCCCGTTCTCAGGCGCGCATTGGTCATCCTGGCCCCTGTTGCGATGGCGTTTGCCGGACAATCTGCCGCCACGACAGCCAGGCCGACTTTGGCTGCAGACTCCACGATTAAGTCCGCATCCCCGGCGGTAGCACAGTTCGTAGTGCTGACTCGGCCGGTAAAAATAAGTATCGTCTATGGCGAGACTGTCCTCCCGGCGGGATTACGCCTGGCGGTCGTCTCTACTGACTCTAGCACGGTGCGAGTGCAATACTTGAACGATGTTCAAGCCCTGCCCGTTAGCGCGGTTCGTTTCGAGTCTGGGCCGACACTGGTCGCTGCGCCAACCGCATCGCCTGCAATCAAGACAATAGCCCCACCGCCGTCGGTTCCACCGCCAATCAGTGTGAGCCTCCGTCCCGGGTGGGATACGCAGATGCAAGGCGGAAGCACGACAATGCGCGAACTACAAGGTTTGCTCTCCCCGCACGCGCAAGCCGGGATCGAGCTTGGGGAAGCCGGGATACCAATTTATGCCGGAGTTCGTTATCTGATGGAGGCAAAAGAGGCTGCCAATGCGCTCGGTCTGGGCGGGACGATTCCTTCGCGAATCAAAGTCGCTACCCCGGGATTTCCGCGGGATACTCTTGATTACATCATCTACGACGGGACGTTTGAAGGCGGGTTTAATCACCTTGAACTCGTCACTGACGCAGCCGGGCGCGTGGTCTGTCTGGAGTTCGTTAACCAACATGTTCGGCGGGTTGGGAACGATCCGCCCGGTGGATGGGATACCTATAATTTTGTTAACACTCGACTCCGAGCCAGCCCTACTACTCGAGCGCATGACGCTTCGCACCGCCGGGGCGATGTCATTCAGATCGAGACGCGGTTCTTTCAAAAGGAACCTCGCCGCGGATGGGACCAGCGGGAGGAAACGAAGCTGTTAGTTCCAGTTCCCTTTGCTCGCCTTATCCTGCACTGCATCCAGCCAGGAATGGCGAATCGATGAGTTGAAAATTTGGGTCGATCCCGCATTTTGGCCGACACGAGGACGGGTGAAATATCTGATTGATCATCTCAGTTCTCGTTAGCTCTGTCGGCGCGTGCCAGGAACTACGGCCTACGCCTGCAGCTTGCGCCGGACGGCCAAAACACTTTCGCTCTTGAGCATTGGGCTCGCCGGTGTCGGTTTCCCTTGGCCGCCGCCTGGCTGCTGACTAGCTTTCCTCTTGCAGGCGAAAAGGCTCCAAGTTAACCGCCAGGGCGGAGGCTCTGTCTGGAATACCTAGTGCCACGCGATGAGGTAAAAGAGGAACCCGAGAATGCCCAGGCCGGCAATGATCACCAGGGTGAACTTGGCATCAAGGTATTTGGAAGGCAGAAACTCCAGGGGTTCCGGGCAATGCCGGCAGTGAAAGTCGGCGCTCGCAACGGCATAGCCGCAAACCGGGCAGATCTCCAAAGGCATGGCGGACAATCGCACGCGCTGCCCTAATAGCGAGGCGCATCAAACGGGCGAAGAAGTGGGGAAGCGACTCACTCTTCGCCGTCATTCAAAACTTTGGCACCGCGGCGCGAGCTTTCTTCTTTTTCTCGGCTTGAGCTGAGCTCTATCCTGGCGGGGCCGCGGGTAGCTCCAGCCGCGCGGAATGACTACTCCGAAGCCACGAAACTGACCCTAACGTTTTGCAGTTCTGGAGATTGTCTGCGGTGGCACGTTCGCAATCGACCAGAAGGAGTATTTCTACGCAATTCCAATATTCACTCTAAAGAAGTGGGAATTGGCATCCTCTAAGCTGCAACATGGTGTATTATGCATTCATTCTCGTGCACCCGAGGCCTCGCGGTCGCGGCTTGCTCATTCATCGTTAGTTCTCTTATCTCGCCCGCATTCGCAGCCGCGGGTGATGTCTACGTGTCGGACACGCCGCTGGTCTTGAAGGTCAGCGCCGCGGGTATATCTTCGCCTTTTTCCACCGGCACACTGCTGCCGGGCGGCGCGGCTTTTGATCGTTCCGGCAACCTTTTTGTCGCGGATACCACTGCCAACCTGATCGTCAAGATCACTCCCACCGGAACGCAGAGTGTGTTTCTTTCCGCGGGACTGAGCTCACCGCGCGGAATCGCTTTCGATGCCGCCGGCAATCTCTATGTCGCTGATTCCGGCACCAATAGCATCCTCAAAGTGACCGCCGCGGGCGTGACAACCACCTTCGCTACAGGATTGAACGCGCCGCGAGGTCTCGCCTTCGACGCTTTCGGTAATCTTTACGTGGCGGATTCGGGGAGCAACGCCGTCATCAAGATTGGCAAAGACGGGACCAAATCCACCGTTGTTTCCGCTGGTTTGAACTCGCCCTACGGACTCGCTTTTGACAGTAAGGGCACCTTGCTCGTCTCGAACAGGGGGAGCAACGCAATCGTTAAAGTAAGCACCTCGGGCGTGGTTTCGCCTTTCGTTTCCGCCGGCCTCAATGCCCCCGAAGGTCTTGGCGTGGATGCTTCTGGAAACATCTACGTGGCCGATTCTGGAAGCGGCTCACTCTTGAAGGTCACTGCGGGCGGCACGGTTTCGACGGATATTTCCGGTTTGACCTCGCCCAGTTTCGTCGCGCTCGCGCAATCGCTGCATGAATTCTACAACATTAGCACCCGCGGTTATGTCCAAACTGGTGATCGCGTTCTTATCGGCGGTTTCATCGTTCGCGGCGACCCGGTCGGCGATCTGGGCAGCATGAATGTCGTCGTGCGCGCGATCGGACCCGAACTCACCGGCGCGGGCATCACCGACGCCTTACTGGATCCAGTGCTGGACCTATACAATTCCGACGGACAACTGGTGGCATCTAACGACAACTGGAAGGACACGCAGCAAACTGAAATTGAAGCGAGCGGGTTGGCTCCAAGCGATGATCGCGAATCCGCCATCTTCGCAAGTCTTCCCGATGGGCGTTACACAGCGATTGTACACGGGGCGAACAATAGCCTCGGCACGGCCCTGATCGAAGTTTACAAGGCGAACTAGTCTTTCCATAGAGTAGGCGAGAAGAAGAGGGTCAGCGCTACCTTTCTATCCCTTTAGAAGGCATGGCGGACAATCGCACGCGCTGCCCTAATAGCGAGGCTAACTCCTCTGCCCTTTCCGATAGGTGTCAGGTGAACCACGAGGCTCTCATGGTCGCCTGGACGGGTAATCCGAGATGTATGCAGGCGAATAAGTGTTTCCTTTTACCCTGATATCGTCGTTGCCCGTCGGGAAAATTGCCAAAGGGGATTCCGCTTGAGCGAACCGCTTAGCACTCGGCGCGTCCCATCCGGAACCACGGGCGGAGGCGCCCGCACCCCCGACGCTGTGGGCGAGGCTCGCCTCCCGGCACCCAGCGATTGAAGTTGCTGTAGCTGACGCCAGCCATCCGGGTTTTCGCCAAGTGCCTCCGCATGCGAAGCGAGGAAGTAACGTCGATCGTCGCTGTCGAGAATGGTGACGTAATCACCTTGGGCGGATCGGGGCGCGCTCATCCGGTTCTGCGGGCGGCGAACAGGGTCAGTGCCGATTCCCCTCCTTTGTTGGGGAAGTCGGTTGGGCCGCGGACGTTTAGAATCGTGTGGGTGAAGCGGTCCGGGCAGCAGAAAGCCGGCGCGGACGCCGGCTTTCAGATTCAATCGTGGATGGTCGACTAGTGCTTCATCTCCATCATTTTGCCATCCTTCATCATCATCATCTTGCCGTCCATCATCATCATCTCGCCGTTCTTCATCTTCATGGTCTTGCCGTCTTTCATCTTCACCATCCCATCGGCCATCACCATGGTGCCGTCGGACATGGTCATGTCTTTTTCCATCGCCATGGTCTTGCCGTCCTTCATCACCATCATCTTGCCGTCCTTCATCATCACGCCGTCGTGCATGTCGTCTTTCTTCATCTCCCCGGCCATGAGAGTGCCGACGGAGAAAGCGGAGACAACGGTTAACGCGATGAGGTTTTTCAATGTTTTCGATTTCATGGTTTTTTTATGTGTTTTGTTATCCAACAAAACCATAGGCCCGCCCAGTGTGGACGGACCGGAGCCCTCGCTCTGGAGTGGCGGCTGGAGCATACCAGCACTTCTGGTTACGAACCGTAGACTGGGTTCGAACCGGTTTTATTCCAAGGAAATTCGTCGTCAAATCGGGTGCGCGAAGAGAGAACGGACTCGCGAGGCCCTTCAGCCGCAGCCTTCCCGAGTTCCGGGACTTAGGGCGCGGCTCTTTTGCCTGTGGCAGCCGGAGAACCAGGCAGCGACCAAGACCGCATGGATCACACTGTTCTGCGGGCCTCTCGGGGAGCGATGAAATGATCGGAGAGGAGAGATTCTACCAGTGCGACCGGTGAAAACAGAGCGCAGCGGCTGATAACTTTCTCCATATGAAAGTATTTACGCAGGGAGCCGATCGGTGGTGAAATCGAGGAGTGAAACGACGTGTCTACACCCCACGAATTGAGCCGGAATTGGTCGCGGTATTATATAGAGAGCGATGCCGGCGACGGATTCCGATGACCACAGTGGTGGATCGATTGCTGCGCTCGGCCCTCCGTTTCGAAGGGGTTGAGCCAGCGGGCTCGTCGCGGGCGCTAGACTCCTTTTCGTCCGCGCAGGAAGTGCAGGATGAACATCACCACCGCGATAACGATGAGAATGTGGATGAGGCCGCCGGCAACGTGAAAGGCCAGACCGCCGGCCCAGAACAGGACGAGGAGGATCGCAATGATAAGTAGCATACTGTGTGAATCGATTCTCACCCGGCCATCGTTTGCTTCTCCCGTCCGTTTAAGTATACCCCGGGCCGGGTGATCGGGTTGTTCTCTTAGACTCGGGATGCCCGCAGGGCTCAGGAACCGAGTTCGCTTCAGAGACCCATGGCCTTTTTTTGCTCATCGCGTTTTAAATTGACGGCAGGATGTAGCCGACTCGAAATCGGGCGCATGAATACATTGAATCGGACATTACTAGTGGCGGCGGCGTTGGCCTTCACCGCAGCCGCGGGGGCATTCGCGGGTAATCCTCAGATGGGGACATGGAAGTTTAACCAGGCGAAATCGGACATGCCCGCCGGGATGGGCCACAACACGACAGTGACCTATGCCGACGGGAAGGACGGGATGATCAAGGTGACGGTGGAGGGCGTGGACAAGGATGGCAAGCCGAGCCATTGGGTGTGGGAAGGCAAGTTCGATGGCAAGCCCTACAAGGTCGACGGCAATCCCATCGCCGATATGATCGCCTACTCGATGGTGGACGATCATGCGAACACCCTGACCGGAACGAAAGAGGGCAAGACAACCATGACCGGCACGATCACGGTCGCAGCCGACGGGAAATCGCGGATGGTGACGACGACGATCACTGACGCGGACGGGAAAAGCATGACGAGCAAAGCCTCCTACGACAAGGAGTAGGAGGAGTCGGGTTATCGCTTCCGGCGCCGCGCGCGCCGGGAAGCGAGGGTAATGGAGGCCATCTCGTGGAGCCCGAGAAAATAGGCGGGCGCTAGTTGGAAGATAGGGGTCAGTGCTAACGGTTTGCGGTTCTGATGTTGTCGAGGGCCAGCCCCGCGCCCCATAGATTAAAATCAGCCTTTCTGTCCGCGGCGGGTCAAGTCATCACTGCGAACACGATCAATTCAAGGTTTAAACTTCAACGAGCGCATTGCCGGTGGATCCGTTTACCCCACTGAGTATGGCGTAGTTTCCCGGAGCGAGTGTTGTTACGATCGCGCGCTCAGAATCATTTGGCGGAGCATATCCAGTCGCCTGGACTTCCGATTGCTGGTCAGAAAGACCATCTCGATGGGATGCTCAAAGAAGCAGTGCGGCCGTGCCGGGAGTAGCGATGGCGCTGGGCTCGGCGAATTCTGGGCGCGGAGCTGCGGCCAGGCGCTAAAAGCACAGAGCGGCGGCCCGGCACAGGTGGAATTGTCGACCAGTCATTTTCGTTGGTGACGGCGGCGTCCTAGTATCCCAGTTCTTTTTTTCGCTCCTGGGCGCCGGGCAGCGGTTCCTTTTTCGTGGCAATGGCGGCGGCGCCCGAATCCTTTAACTGCTCGGCCTGGGTGGCGTTGAACTCGGTATCCTCGGCGAATTCCGGAGGAAGATCTTCTTCCGCATAAATGGCATGCACCGGGCAAACTTCGACGCAGGCGGTGCAATCGATGCATTCCTCGGGATGAATGATCAGCTGGTTTTCCAGCTCATAAAAACAGACGACCGGACAGACATCCACACAGTCGGTAAACTTGCAGCCGGTACATTTCTCGGTGACGACATGAGGCATATAATTGGAATGGGGGATTAGTCCCGCGCTTCGATACTCTACAAGGGCTAAGCTAAAAGCCGATTGGGCGGTTGATCATTTTCCGGACCATCGAAAGACCTCCTCCAGGGGCTTGCGAAACACTTCGGAGATGCGGAAGGCAGCTTCAAGGGTCGGAGCGTATTTCTCGCTCTCGATCGCGGCGATCGTCTGCCGCGTCATGCCGATGCGCTCGCCGAGTTCCGCCTGCGTCATTTCGTTGGCGAGAAAACGAAGAAGGCGAATCTGGTTTGTCACTCTCTTACGCATACCACCCCCTGCGGTAACTCGCGACGATGGTGCCATAGCGGACAATCTCCGCCGTCACGAGCGCGAGAAGCCCGGCGTTGATGATCGCCCAACCTCTCTCGCTGAAGGGCATGACGCAGCCAACCAGGATCATTCCGATCATGAGAACGAAATAGGCGGCGGCGGCGCCCCGGCGGGCAATGGCGCGGTCGCGCTCATCGGCCGGTGCCCGCGCCTCCGCCCCGGAACGCAACGCGATGGCGATGCTGGCGACGACGACCACAACGAGCTGGGCCCCTAACACCGCGCCCAGGCAGCCCAGAAGTTGACCGGTGCTCGCGCCTTGTCGCAGCGCGCCCTGGACGATGAAGAAGTAGATGCTATAGGCGATGATCATGGCTAGGAGTGAAAGCCAAGCGATTTTCTCGCGGAAGGCGAATCCGATTCTCTCAGGTAATTGATTCATGACTTTATGTTAAGTATATATAACATCGCGTCAACCTTTAGTTTCATCGCTTCGAAATGAGAGGAAGCCTGTTTCTTCGTCAGTGCGCGAGGAACGGCTGGGATGCCATTCCGGGCGGCAGGAAGACGGGACCGTCTGGTCGACGAATTAGGTTGGGCCGATCGCCGAAGCCGGCGGTTGAGCTACTCGTTGGCCTGTTAGAGCGGGCCAATCTGGACGCCTTTGTTCCGTGGCTTTCTCAAGCGTCGGGTGGCGATGAGCGTCGTTTCCATCGGAAGAGCAGATAGAATATCCCCAGCAAAAAGAGCCAGACGGAGAGGTTGAACGTGATCCGGGTCACCAGTGAGATCCAGGATTCGTTAACAGCGAGGTAGGAAATTGTCCCGCGCGTCAGGTGCTCTCGTGGGAGAGCGCGCAGCGATTCCAGCGCGCCTGCCTTCAGGTTCGTTTCCACCAGCATCTCGCCAAGAAGGACGAGCATGCCGACGGTGTAGGCAAAGAAGGTGAAGAGTTTGAGCGCCAGCTTCGCCTCGTGCAGGAAATAGTAGATCGCCACCACCATGGCGAAAGTGATCGTGATCATTTCCGCAAACCAGGTCACCTCGTGCTCGGTGGCGGAGCGCGCGAGATTAAGCAGTTCCAGTTCTGACACAGCCGCTTCGTTCTTAAGCGGCGACTTGCCGTTTGGCAAGCAGCTCCCGCAGCGACGGGCGGCGTTTTGCGGTTTGGCCTGCAGCGCGGAAACTAAGCCATGCCAGCATATATCAGTTTAGTGCAATTTACCGACAAGGGGATTCAGGCCGCGAAAGAAACGACCAAGCGGATGGCCGATTGGACCGCCAAAGTGCAGACGAAGGGTGTGAGCGTCAAACAAATGTACTGGACGCTCGGCCATTACGATCAGGTCTGTATCTTCGAGGTGCCGGATGAGGAAACGGCGGCGAGCGTGCTCCTGGAATCGGACATGCTGGGTAATATCCGCACCCAGACGCTGCGGGCCTTTACCGCACCCGAGATGGATAAGATTCTCGCCAAGATGGGTTGATTAAATAGTCCATCTCGATAACGCCAGCCGAAATCTTTGCCCGACGTCCGACGTTAGTTCCAGCGAGGGTGACTGAGGATTAAGACCAGGATAAAAGAGTCCGAGGCAAGTCCAAGTCCGGCAAGGAGCAGGCTAACGAGAAGACCGGCATCACTTTCCCCTTGGCGCGCAGAACGAAGCGCCTCCGGCGATGTAGTTGGATGATCTATCAACCGTCCTTGACCACACGGATGAGATTCGGACTATTCTCTTCAAACACGGCCTGAAACCCCCGCCAGAGTCCAACTGAAGGGCTTCCAGCCAATAGCTCGAGTTAGGAAAAACGAGTGTGCAATTTCCCGCGGGGCAAGCCCTATCCCTCAAGCCGGAATTGTCCTGACCCGGCCCGGATTGCATCTTCAGGCAATCTGCTTTCTAGTAAGGTTAATGAAAAAACTCGCTACGACTATTCTTGCTGTTTCGGTTCTCGCCAGCTCGCCTCTCCTCGCCCAGATGAAAAAGGGTGATGCACCCTCGGCGGCGATCACGCAGGACAAGGCTCAAGCCTTGGCGGTGCAGAAGTATCCCGGCGCCAAGGTTATCAACTGCAAAATGGACACGGTGAAAGGAACGTCGGTCTGGGTCGTGACCTTTAACCGCACCGGTGCCAACCTTTCCGAGAAAGTATCGGTCGACGCGCAGACGGGAAAAGTGACAAAGATGTAAGGAATCGAATCGCGGCGTCCGGCAGCACTTCGGTCGTTTTCTCTGCGGAGCCATCCGATCATCCGATCCGGTCCGGAATGCGCCAAGAGAAGCGAACGCGGCGCGCGAGCCACCAGTGGAGATAGTAGCGCCCGATGGTGCATCTCGAATTCCGCGGATCTTAGCGATTTAGGCCGACTTCGACCGAAAAGAGGCCGCTTTGGATGAAAAACGAGGCCGCTTGGCCGGATTACGTGAAAAACCTGTTGTGTGATTACTATGAAAATTCTAGAGCTATTTATCGGGCTTATGATGCATCGTCTACTTCCCTGGGCTCATGACGTCGCCTTGCCGGCTGTTCTAAAAATTTGAGATCCTCCTACCTCCGGGAAGGCCGTCGCCACCCCACGCATACGGCGGCGACCTTCCCCGGAGCGAAGCATTCAGCCTGTCGCAGGCTAGGGCCCCGCTTGAAAGTGGCGACCGAAGGGCGACGCTGTGCCGTGAAAAAATCGAAGAAGAGCTCCACGCGGGACGTTGTTTCTCCATTTCGGGACAAGCTTTGGGATCTTTTCTGTGATCTCGCGCGCGGAATGGATGGCGCGGATGTCGTGGTTGCACTGAAGCAGGCGGGCGAGGAAATCTGGGCCGCTGGAATCGACGGGAGGTACAGCGACATGAGCGAGTCGGACCAGACGAAGGAGCCTCTTGGCAACGCCTTCGATATCAGTTGGCTAACGGTAGTTTGCATCAAGCTCAAGGAAGTCCGGCAGGGAAAGAAGCCGAAGGTGCGAATCAAGGCATAGGATCTTGTTGGAGTTATTTCAGTAATTGATCTGACTCGTTAGTTCGATCTTTTGCCGACCAAATGCCGAAGTAAGAACGAGAGCGCGCACTTCCGGTGGATCCGCCTTGATTAAAGCTGGATTTTCTTCGACGTTCGCCCCTAGAATCCTCTGCTCGGTGCAATGAAAAAGAAGTTTAGAGCCAGGGCAGAAGGCGCGGGACGAAAGGATGCTTGGTGTTTTATCGCCATGCCGTTCGACGTGCCAAAAGAATGGGGAACACGTGGGCGCGTGCCGGTGAAAGGCACGATTAATGGATTCCCGTACCGAACGCACATTCAACCGATGGGGGGCCGGCACCTGCTGACTTTCAATAAGCAACTTCAGGCCGGCGCGAAAGCAAAAGCCGGGGACACGGTTGCAGTGATGATGGAGCGAGACACCGAGGAACGGACGGTTGCGATCCCCCCGGAGCTGGCTTCAGCCTTTCGTGGGGAGCGGCAGGCGCGAAAACTCTGGGACAAGCTCGCCTATTCGCATCGGAAGGAATACGCCCGATGGATCGAAAGCGCGAAGCAGGAAGAAACGAAAGCACGGCGCGCGACCAAGGCGGTCTCGTTGATTCTCGCCGGCAAGACGTTTTCCTGAAGACGAAATTTGGAAACCGGCGGTGGCCGAGCGAGCGCGACTCGTTAACGATAAGTAGTTCATCGCGGCGGTCCCGTTTGCGATGGGCCGCCATTCGCTTTTGTGGAGGCGAGGCATATCGTCGACGAAGTGAAAATTGCCATCGGTCAGATCACGTGCGCAGTAGGCGAGATCACAGCCAATTTGGACAAGATGCGCGCATTCTCGGGGCGCGCGCGTGACGAGGGAGCCGCCTGGATCGTCTTTCCGGAAATGTCGGACACCGGCTACGTGATGTCGGTCGTGAAAGAGCGCGCGGGAAATTGGAACGAGGGCGCCGTGCGGGCACTGCGCGCAATCGCCCGCGAGATGGCGCTGGGGATTATCGCCGGCGTTTCCGAGCGCGATCCGGAGCACATTTACAACAGCCAGGTCGCAATCGATGCGCAGGGCGAGATCGTGGCGAAGTATCGCAAGATGCACCTCTACGCCCCGGCGCCGGTGGAGGAGCACAAGGTTTTCGCCGCCGGGAACGAAGTTGTTTCGTTTGCGACGGGCGACTTTCGAATCGGGCTTGGGATTTGTTACGACCTGCGTTTTCCGGAACTTTTTCGGAAGCTCGCGATCGAAGAGAAGACGAATGTTTTCGTTCTTTCATCCGCCTGGCCGAGCAAACGCCCGAAGCATCTGCGGGCCCTGGCGATCGCGCGGGCGATCGAGAACCAAAGTTATTTTGTGATTTCGAATCGTGTCGGGCGCGATGGCGATGGAGTCTTTTGCGGGGGTTCGGCCGTGATCGATCCGATGGGTGAAATCGTGGCGGAGGCGGGCGTCGAGAATGACGACGTCATCTTCGCGGAAATCGCCCGGACGGAAATCGAATCTTTTCGGACCCGTATGGCGGTATTCGAGCACCGCCGTCTTTGAAGCGCGAAAAGCGTTCGACAAAATCAACGGCAATCGTTAAAACCCGGGCAACCCATCCTTCATCATGAAAATGCTTCTGTTCGCTCTCGGCGCGGCCAGTGTAGTCGCAAGCACGGCCGCGTTTGCCGGCACGGTCACCGTTTCAGTTTCCCCAACGCAAATTCTCGAACGCCAAACGGCCGTCTTCACCTTTACGAATTCGCCGATAAATCCGACGAAGGCAACGCGCGTGAGATATTATATCGCCGGCGATGCGATCTGCGGGTTCGATTATCTGCTCAGCGGAACCGCGGGCGAGGTGGTGATCCCGGCCGGATCTTCATCGGCGCAGGTAACGTTGAACGCGATCACCGATTTTGGCCGTGGACCGGTCAAAAGCGTGATGTTCGATGTCGCGCCGGGTCGCGGCTATAAAGTTGGAGTTCCCCGGCACGCGACCGTGGCGATTTTCGAGTTCGATTCGAACTGAAGCGCAAACGCGGCATTCGCTAAAGCTTGTTTCGCAGCCGCGAGTCCGGCAGCTTCGCCCGGATGCCAACGGCCGAGTGGGAAAACGCTGACGGAAAACTAATTCGCGCCATCGGCATTCCGGGGCTGATGGCGAACATCGTCAACACAACGGTGGGCGCGAGCATTTTTGCGTTGCCCGCGCTGGTCGCAAAAAATCTGGGAGCCTCGGCCGCGCTCGCCTTCGTCGCCTGCGGCGCCGCGATGGCATTGTTCGTAACTTGCTTCGCCCTCGCGGGCAGCCGCGTCTCGCTCACCGGCGGACTTTATGGCTACGCGGAAGTGGCATTCGGACGTTACGCCGGCTTCGTCACCGGGCTTTTCTTCTTCACCACGGCGATCCTGAGCGTGGCCGCCGTGGTCAATTTTTTCGCCGGAACGATCGTGGCGTTGCTGCCATTTCTTGGCGGAACAATTGGCCGGGTGCTGGTGATGGCCCTGGTCTATTTTACGCTGGCGCTGATCAATGTGCGCGGTGTGCGCTC
>JBBRDU010000096.1:0-12477 GCA_038203615.1 Chthoniobacterales bacterium | reverse complement strand
CAGTCCGGCGAGTGCTACCGGTTGGTCGATGGTGCGATCAAAAAAGAGGCGATCGAGATCGAGCATGACCAGCCGCTCAAACGCCAGCTGCATTCGTTTCTGGAGTCGGCACGACTGGGGGCCACGCCGCGCGTCACCGGCGATCAGGCGGCGACGGCGCTCGCGCTCGCGGTCGACATCACCCGCATGATCGCGGAGCAGGGCTGAACGCTGATGTCGAACACGCTTCATGCAGCGGCAGCCGAATCGGGCGGGACTCGCAACGCTCCCGTCCTTTACGTCGTGGCCGGGGAATCCAGCGGCGATCATCATGCCGCCGCGGTCTTGCGCGAGCTCAGGCGACTTCAGCCCGACGTGCTCTTGGTCGGCCGCGGTGGTCCCGAGCTGAGCGCCTTGTCGGACGGTCGGATTCGAAATTGGAGTGACGAAGCGGCGGTCGTTGGACTCTGGGAAGTCATCAAGAAGTATGGCTATTTTCGCCGCGAGTTTCGCGCGACCATCGATGAGATCGGGGTCTACCGGCAACTTACGGTGTTCTTGGTCGACTATCCCGGCTTCAATCTGCGTCTTGCCCGCGCCCTGCGGCGCCGCGATATGCGCGGGCAAATTGTCTACTACATCAGCCCGCAGGTCTGGGCTTGGAATCGCGGCCGCATCGGCAAGATCGCCAAGCTCGTAGACGTAATGCTGTGCATCTTTCCCTTTGAGAAGCAGCTCTACGAGAACGTCAAGAATTCCACGATGGTCACGGAATTCGTTGGGCATCCGATGATTGATGCGCTCGCGTCGGATCGTGTGCCCGAATCGCGGCGTGCTGATCTGGTTGCACTCTTACCGGGCAGCCGTCGACGCGAGGTGCGCAAGATCTTTCCTCCGATGCTAGAGGCAGCTCAGATCCTAAGACGTGAACGCCCGCAACTTAAATTCGCCGCGGCTGCGGCCTCGGCTTTGCGCTGTGACGAAATGCGGGCCGTACGCGATGCTGCGGGATGGACGGAAGACGAGTGCCCGATCGAGGTCGGAACCGCCCACCATCTCATGCAATCCTCCTCTGCCGGCATGGTCGCATCGGGAACGGCGACCGTAGAAGCCGCATACTTCGGTCTTCCGCACCTCATCGCCTATCGGGTCGCTCCACTGACTTATGTCGTGGGACGCGCCGTAATTCGAGTGGCGCATCTCGGCATGATCAACGTGCTTGCAGACCGGGAAGTGGTGCGCGAATACCTCCAAGGCGAATGCACGGCGGAAAAACTGGCCGCCGAAACTCGACGTTTGCTAGACGATGCCGGTTACCGCGCTGCGCAGGTCAATGCGCTAGCCGAGGTAATCGCGACACTTGGACCCGGCGGCGCCGCTCGGCGGGCGGCCGAAGACCTGGCCATGTACCTTTGCTGAAGTCTTCCTCGTGACCTTCGTGGTGAAATCTCGATCCTTCCGGCTTTCACTCTGCGCATCGCTCGCGTAGGAATGGCGCATGGAATTCATTCACTCTGACGCCGCTCCGAAAGCGATTGGTCCGTACTCGCAGGCGATAGCGGCCGGAGGGTTTCTTTTCTGCTCGGGGCAGACGCCGTTGGATCCGGTTACAATGGAAGTAGTCGGGATTGAAGTGGAGACGCAGACCCGCCGCGTGCTCCAAAATCTAGAGCTGGTCCTCGCCGGTCGCGGTTTGACGCGCACAAACATCGTGAAGACCACCGTCTTCCTCAAGAACATGACCGACTTCCCGCGCATGAATGCGGTCTACGCGGAATTTTTCGGCGCGCATCGCCCGGCGCGCAGCACCGTGGAAGTCTCTCGCCTCCCGAAAGACGCGCTCGTCGAAATCGAATGTGTGGCCGAACTCTCCTGAGGGAGGAAATCTGGTTCACCACGGAGGCACGGAGAGCACGGAGATTTGGATAATGAATCGGTTGGCGCTGTGGGCTGGCAGCTTTTCTTGTCTGATGCATCTCTGTGTCCTCCGTGCCTCCGTGGTTAATCCGTTTGTCTTCGTGACCTTCGGCTCTTCGTGGTGAATTATGGACGGAAGCCTCCCCCCATGGATCCCGCCCTCCCGCTTTATCTTGCGATCGCCACTGTCGCGCTGGTGCTCGTGCTGTTGGTCATTCTGCTGATGGTGTTGTTTCGGGTGGGCCGCAGCGACCTGAGCGCGATCGTGCCGGAATTCACCAAGCTCAACAGCCTGCAGGAACGCCTCGAGCGCACGACGCGCGACGAATTGACGAACATCCGCGGCGAGACCGGCACGCACGCGCAAAAGGCGCGCGAGGAGCAGTCGCAATCGTTTTCGCGACTGGCGAACGACCTGCAGGAGCGGCAGGTCCAACTCAACCAAAACCAGCTGGATCGGATCGATCAGACCAGCCAGCAAATTGCGCTCCTGCTCCAAAACAACGAACAGCATTTTGAAGCATTGCGCGCGAGTCTCGCGGAAGCGCAGACCAATTTTCTCAATTCGATGGTCACGCAGATCGGCCAGCTGGCCACCACGAGCGGGGAACGGCTGGAGGCCTTGCGCGGGACCGTGGAGCAGCAGCTTCGCCAGATTCAACAGGACAACGCGGCGCAGCTCGAGAAAATGCGCGCCACGGTCGACGAAAAATTGCAGGGCACGCTGGAAAAGCGGCTGGGGGAGTCGTTCAGCCTCGTGTCGGAGCGCCTCGAGCTCGTCCAGCGCGGCCTCGGGGAAATGCAGAAGCTTGCGACGGACGTGGGCTCCCTGCAAAAAGTGCTGACGAATGTGAAGACCCGCGGCGGCTGGGGTGAGGTGCAGCTTGGTGCCTTGCTCGAGCAGGTGCTGCAGGCTGGTCAGTACGAGCGCAATGTCCGCGTGAAACCCGATTCCGCGGAGACCGTGGAGTATGCGATCAAGCTGCCCGGTGGAGGCGACGAGGCGCTGGGTCCGTTGTGGCTGCCGATCGACGCGAAGTTCCCCGTCGAAGATTTCCAACGTCTGCAGGATGCGCAGGATCGCGCAAACCTCGAGGAAATCGAGACGGCTGGCCGTGACTTGGAAACCAGCTTCAAGCTGTGCGCGGCGGAAATTTCGAAGAAGTACCTGCAGCCGCCGTACACCACGGATTTCGGTATCATGTTTTTGCCAACCGAGGGACTTTACGCGGAGCTCGTGCGACGCCCGGGTCTGGTGGAAAAAATCCAGCGCGAGTATCGCGTGGTGGTGGCGGGACCGACCACGTTGGCCGCTCTGCTCAACAGCCTGCAGATGGGCTTCCGCACGCTGGCGATTCAGCAGCGCAGCAGCGAGGTCTGGAATGTGTTGAGTGGCGTGAAGGTGGAGTTCGGAAAATTCGGCGAGGCCATCGAGGGCGTGCGCAAGAAGCTCCAGGAGGCCCAGAACAAGGTGGAGGACGTCACCACGCGCAGTCGCGTGCTGACGCGGAAGCTGCGCGACGTGCATGGCACCGATCCCATCTCGAACGGCACGGATGGCACCCTTTCACCCGGCGAGCGCGTGCTCCCGCTGGACGAATCCGGCGCGGCCGAAGCGTCGAGCTGATTGATTCGATTGGCGGCGGGGGACATCCGCCGCTAGCCTTCGCCCAGTGCACGCCGGTGTGGCGAAATGGCAGACGCAACGGACTTAAAATCCGTTGGGGCGAGAGCCCCGTGCCGGTTCAAGTCCGGCCATCGGCAGGCTAACAATCAACGAACTACGCAGCGTGATGAAAGCACCCCGGCAACTTTCGTTTCAAGCGCCTCTCGAGCGCATCGCAAAAGGGGCAAATTACTTCGCCTTTTTCGTGCCGGCGAAAATTACCCGCGCGCTGAAAACGCGAGGTCCCGTGCCCGTGTCGGCGCGGCTCAATGATGCGGTCACGTTTCTCGTCAGCCTGGCGCCCTTTGGCGGTGGGCAACATATTCTTCGGGTGAACGCGAAGGCGCGGGCGGCCGCGGAAATCCGGGAGGGCGATCGCGTCCGGGTGCAGCTGACGATTCTCGATCGTTCCAGCATTCCTCCCGACTTGGCGGCCGCCCTTCGAGCCGCCGGAGCGCTCGAGGGTTTTAGGGCGATGTCGATCGGAACGCAGAATTTCTTGATCAAGGGAATTGAGGGCGCGGCCAAACCTGAGACTCGCGAAAGAAGAATTCTAGCGGTGCTGCAGGCGGCCCAACGGAAGGGGGGATGACGGAACGAGCGACCTTTCTGAGTTCGCTGCCAACCACGTTCAGAGGGACAGGGGTCGCCTTCAAAGTTGTCGGTCCCCCGCCGGGCTAAGCCGATCGACAGGTGGGAGTTCGATTTTTGCCTTGGGGCAGCAAGCGAAAACGAATCAAGCGTGTTCGCAACGCACGCTTCACCGAATGCGAAGCTTAATTCCAGGCATGTCCCGGTTTTTTTACGCGTCGGTTTCGTTTCTTACCAATCGCTTCACCGGTAAAGAAATTTAAAGGTTTATCTTCACTCAAGGCCACCCGCGTCCCCGGCAGGGGCTGGGCCGGAAAGTTTCGGTGAAAATCCCTGTGATGACGACGACCTCGATGCCAAGGCAGCGCGACAGCCGCCTTCACCCCGGCGCGCGAGCGAGAGGGAGAGCGCATCATCGCGCTTTCCTTGGCGCACTCGCGCTGCGGCCACCGACGTGTGCATCTGCTGCTCGGGCGAGAGGGCTCGAAGCGCGCAGCACGACCGAGGGGTGGTGCGAGAAATACAAGACGTTCTGACCAAACCGCGCGCTGGGCAAACTGAGCGCGACGCATTATCGGCTCTGCGGTCGCCCGGCGGGCTCCTGACGAACCGACATTGCGCAATCACCCGAACCCAATCAAATCGACCAACCTCTCATTACGAGGGGACCAGATATGTGCAGCCGGTCACCTTCTCGGACACGAAGGGCAGGTAGCGACCTTCGTGTCGTACAACAACGAAAGGCAAATGATGATGAACAATGCTGACGGATGGATGGGCGGAGGGATGTGGCTTTGGACAGTGATCGTCGTTGTCGTTGTGACACTCCTGCTCGTTTTGATTAACAGGGTGTCCAAGAAATGATCACGAATCTCGAGCCGCAGGTGAGCTGACCAGCAGGTATTGCAGCACCTCTCTTTGCGATACCGAGGTTTTCCCATGAAAACACACGAACACGCCGCGGACCCGGCACGCGACGAGGTCGCCAGGAAGGCCTACGCCCTCTACGAGAAAGAGGGGCGTCCGGAAGGGCACGCCAAGCAGAATTGGTTGGCGGCGGAAGCCGAGATGTCGGGTCAGGGATCGGATGATCATAAGGGTCACGGCGATCATCACACGCACATGGCGGCGGACTTCCGCAACCGGTTCTGGATCTCGCTGGTCCTGACCCTGCCGATTCTCATCCTCTCGCCGATGCTCCAAAAGTGGGCCGGTCTTCGGGACGCGATCCATTTTCCCGGCGACGTTTACGTTCTGTTCGGTGTCTCCTCCGCCGTGTTTTGGTATGGCGGCTGGCCCTTCCTCAAAGGGCTGTTCGATGAAGTGAAGGCCCGCAAGCCTGGAATGATGATCCTCATCTCCGTCGCCATCGCCACCGCCTACCTTTACAGCAGCGCCGTGGTGTTTGGTTTGACTGGCAAAATCTTCTTTTGGGAGCTGGCCACGCTCGTGGACATCATGTTGCTCGGGCACTGGATTGAAATGAAATCCGTGATGGGCGCTTCAAAGGCATTGGAGGAATTGGCGAAACTCATGCCGTCCGACGCGCACAAACTCATGCCCGACGGCAGCGTGAAAGACGTGCCGCTCGGCGAGTTGGCGGTTAATGACAAAGTCCTGATCAAACCGGGTGAAAAGATTCCCGCCGACGGTGTGATCGTGGAAGGAGAAAGCTCGGTGAACGAAGCGATGCTCACTGGGGAATCAAACCCTGCCTCCAAAAAGTCCGGTGGCAAAGTCATCGGCGGATCGATCAACGGTGAAGGCTCGCTCAAAATCGAGGTGAAGGGCACGGGTAAGGATTCATTTCTGTCGCAGGTCATCGACCTGGTCAAACAGGCTCAAGAAAGCAAATCGAAAACCCAGGACCTCGCGAACACCGCCGCTCTTTGGCTCACCATCGTGGCGCTGGGCGGTGGCGCGATCACCTTGCTTATTTGGCTGACTGTGATGGGAAAAGATTTTGCCTTCGCCATCGAGCGCGCTGTCACCGTGATGGTCATTGCTTGTCCGCATGCCCTGGGTCTCGCGGTGCCGTTGGTCGTGGCTGTCTCCACCGCCCTCGCCGCAAAAAACGGCTTGCTGATTCGCAACCGCGTCGCGTTCGAAGGCGCGCGAAGATTACAGGCCATCATCTTCGACAAGACCGGCACCCTCACGGAAGGACGCTTTGGCGTGACGGACACGCTCCTGCTTTCGCAGGACATCAACGAAGAGACGCTGCGCCGCTACGCGGCTTCGGTGGATGCGAATTCTGAACATCCCATTGCCAAAGCGATTGCCGGCGGTTCCGACAAAAAGTCGCCGGTGGAAAACTTCAAAGGCATCGCAGGCAAAGGTGCGGAGGGCCGGGTCGAGGGGAAAGAGATCAAGGTGGTGAGTCCAGGTTTTCTGCGCGAACAGAATATCGCGATGACGGACAAACGCGTCGAACAACTGCAGGAGCAGGGTAAGACGGTGGTATTTGTCCTCGTGGACGGAGCGCTGAAAGGGGCGATGGCCCTGGCCGACATCATCCGGCCCGAGGCGAAGCAGGCCATCGCTACGCTCAAGGAAATGAAGATCCGTTGCATGATGCTCACCGGCGACAACAAAGCGACCGCGAAATGGGTTTCGGATCAGGTCGGCCTCGATGAATACTTCGCCGAAATTCTGCCTCAGGACAAAGCCGCCAAAGTCAAAGAAGTTCAATCCCGAGGCCAGTTGGTGGCCATGACCGGTGATGGCGTGAATGACGCCCCCGCGTTGGCGCAGGCGGATTTGGGAATCGCCATTGGAGCCGGCTCGGATGTCGCCGTCGAAACCGCCGACGTCATTCTGGTGAGAAGCAATCCCTCGGATGTGGTGGCGATCCTGAAGCTCTCCCGCGCCACCTACCGCAAGATGATGCAAAACCTGGTCTGGGCCACGGGCTACAATGTCGTCGCCATTCCGCTGGCGGCGGGAGCGCTCTATGCGTGGGGCGTGCTGCTCACTCCCGCGTTGGGAGCGGTGCTGATGGCCGCGAGCACGGTGATTGTGGCCATCAACGCGCGACTACTGAGAATAAAGACCGCCCCAACCCCGCCACCAGATCAAGCAATACCCTTGCTTAAAGTTTCCATGCCGCTGGAAAAACAGGATTCGAAACACAGGCGCGAAGCGGTTTCCTAGGGAGTAAATCTATGCTGCTAAGAATCAAAACTGAAATCGCAATGCTGGGCACCGCTGAAGAAATTTGGGCATTCGCTTCGGATCCCGCGAATTGGACAGCGTCAAACCCAACGGAACATTATGGCCTAAAATATGATTCCCCGGATAACCGACCTGCGACCGACGTGACGTTTTCGCAAAGAGAAAGCGTGGCCGGCGTTATGGCCGATTTGAGAGGGCATTTTCTTTACGTGAATCACCCGGCGCTTGCCGTTTGGCGAGGAGTAGCGACCTATAAATTTTTGTTTGGCTTACTTCGTCCGCGAATCCCTGAAGGAGGTGTTATTACTATAGTGCCATTTGGGGAGACGATGAAATTAAGTCATAATGTTTATATGGATTTCCCAGACACCTGGTTTGGCCATTTGATGCTTTACATTTTCAAGCGATGGATGAACGGCGAAGAAGCTGTTCGGAGTCATACCTTTCGTGAACTTCAGTTTTTCAAAAAACAAATTGAGACCCAAAACAAAGTAGCAAGAAACGTAACATGAATGAATCGAAAACCGTAACCAAAGACCCCATCTGCGGGATGACCGTAGACGAAGCCACCGCACTCCACGCCGAACGCGACGGCAAGACATTCTACTTTTGCAGTGACCACTGCCGGCAAAAGTTTCTGTCCACGCCCGCCGGTGCCACGCCGGAGGACAAGTCTGGATGCTGCTGTGGATAGCGAACGCCAGAGACATTCCGCTCCGGAAAAAGCCGCTGGAACTGGGGCGCATCAAAGCGCGCCCAGACAACGGGCGAATGGCCCGAATCAACCAGCCGGCAGCGCAGAGATACTGGACGCGCTCCAGCGGGATGCCTTCGGCTACTTCCTGCACGAGACCAACCCGGCGAACGGCTTGGTGGCCGATAAGACTCAAAGGGACGCCCCCGCGAGCATCGCCGCCGTTGGGTTTGCCTTGGCGGCTTATCCGGTCGGCATCGAGCGCGCCTGGATAACGCGCGCCGAAGCGGTCGAGCGAACCCTGGCGGTGTTACGGTTCTTTTGGACGAGTCTTCAAGGGACGGACCTGGAGGCCACGGGCTACAAGGGGTTCTATTACCATTTTCTCGACATGAAGACCGGCCGGCGGGCCGGGCGGTGTGAGCTTTCCACGATCGATACGGCTTTTCTGCTGGCCGGCATGCTCACCGCTGCCAGCTATTTCGATCAGAATGATGAGGCTGAGGGGGAGATCCGCACCTTGGCCGATGCGCTCTACCGCCGGGCCGATTGGCAGTGGGCGCAAAACCGGGGCGCTACTCTCACGCACGGGTGGATGCCCGAACGCGGGTTTTTGAAGTACCGCTGGAAAGGCTACGACGAGGCGCTACTACTGTACGCGCTGGGCCTGGGTTCGCCCACCTACCCGCTGCCAGAGTCCAGCTATGGGGCATGGACTGCAACCTACCAGTGGCGGGAGCTTTATGGCCACGAGTTCCTGTATGGCGGCTCGCTCTTCATCCATCAATACTCGCACCTGTGGATCGACTTCCGGGGGATCCAGGATGTCTACATGCGTGGCAAGGGCAGCGACTACTTCGAGAACAGCCGGCGCGCGACCTACGTGCAGCAACAGTACGCAATTCATAACCCGCATGCCTTCGTCGGCTACGGTCCCTGCTTCTGGGGGCTGAGCGCGAGTGATGGACCCGGTTGGACGGTGCGCCAGGTCGCGGGCGTCAAGCGCCGATTCTTCGATTATGTGGCTCGTGGTGTGCCGGACGGCCCAGACGACGGGACCGTCGCCCCGTGGGCCGTGGTCGCCTCGCTGCCCTTTGCCCCGGAGATCGTCCTGCCGACAGTGCAGCATTTCCAAGAGGAGTACCCGCAGACCACGGGCAAGTATTGCTTCAAGTGCAGCTTCAATTTGACCTTCCCGCAACAGTCGCCGGGTCAGCTCGGCTGGACCTCGCGGTTCCATTACGGGATCAACTCGGGGCCGGTCGTATTGGCGTGTGAGAACTTCCGGTCAGGCTTGCTCTGGCGACTGATGCGGCGTTGCCCGTACTTCGTCACGGGGTTACGTCGCGCGGGATTTACGAACGGCTGGCTATCAGGAGACCAAAACGATGTGTGATCGGCTAATGTGCGGTGGCAAGCACCACGCCACGGAAGGTCGGGGACAGGCAATGTGAAAACCGGACTGAAAACAAGATAACAATATCCAGAAAGCGGCATGACCATGAATGAATTGAGATCCGTGACCAAAGGCAAACCATGAAGACAAGAACTCTGAATTCCGAACTGCTCCATAAGGTCGACGCCTACTGGCGCGCCGCCAACTATCTGTCGGTCGGCCAGATTTATCTCTTGGACAATCCGCTGCTTAAGCGGCCGCTCGCGCTCACGGACATCAAGCACATGTTGCTCGGTCATTGGGGAACGACGCCGGGACAGAATTTCATCTACGTCCACTTGAACCGCGTCATCAACGAATGCGACCTGGACATGATTTATGTTTCCGGGCCGGGACACGGCGGCCCGGCCGTGGTGGCAAACACGTATCTTGAAGGCACTTACTCCGAGATTTATCCGAATATCAGTCAGGACGAAGCGGGACTGCAAAAGCTATTCAAGCAATTCTCGTTTCCCGGCGGAATCCCCAGTCACGCTTCGCCGGAGTGCCCCGGCTCAATCCACGAAGGCGGCGAACTGGGCTATTCGCTCAGCCATTCGTTTGGGGCGGTGTTCGACAATCCCGATCTCATCGTGGCCTGCTGTGTGGGTGATGGCGAAGCGGAGACCGGACCGCTGGCCACGTCGTGGCAGTCCAACAAGTTTCTCGATCCGGTCACTGACGGCGCGGTGCTGCCGATCCTGCACCTCAACGGTTACAAGATCGCCAACCCGACCATTCTTGCTCGCATCGAACCGGAGGAACTGGATCAGTTCATCCGAGGCAACGGGTGGACGCCGTATTACGTCGAGGGACATGAGCCGGCTCTGATGCATGAAGCCATGGCGACGACGCTCGACGCGGTGGTGGAGGAGATCAAACGCATCCAGCGCGAAGCCCGCGTCAACGGCAACACCATGCGCCCGCGCTGGCCAATGATCGTCCTCAAATCTCCCAAAGGCTGGACCGGGCCGAAGTGGGTGGATGGCCTGCAAATCGAGGGCACGTTCCGCGCGCATCAAGTCCCACTCTCCGACCCGGCCACGCATCCCGAACATCTCAAGCTGCTCGAGGAGTGGTTGCGCAGTTACAAGCCGGATGAACTATTCGATGTCCAAGGCCGCCTAATTCCGGAACTGGCCGAACTCGCCCCCAAAGGCGAACGGCGCATGGGGGCAAATCCTCATGCGAACGGCGGCCTGCTGCTTCGCGACCTGATCATGCCGGACTTTCGTGATTACGCGGTGGCTGTGCCGTCGCCCGGATCGGTTCACGCCGCAGATGCGCACGAACTCGGCGTTTTCCTTCGCGATGTGGTCAAACTTAATCGCGAGCAACGCAACTTCCGCGTCTTCGGCCCGGACGAAACGCTCTCCAACCGCCTGAACGCGGTCTTTGAGGCGACCAACCGGCAGTGGGAGGCCCGCACGCAGGACAACGATGAGTTTCTCGCCTTGGACGGCCGCGTCATGGAAATGTTGAGCGAGCATCAGTGCGAAGGCTGGCTGGAAGGATATCTGCTGACTGGGCGGCACGGGCTCTTCAACTGCTATGAGGCGTTCATCCATATCATTGACTCGATGTTCAACCAGCACGCCAAATGGTTGAAGGTCACGGCTGGCCTGCCTTGGCGCGCTCCGATCGCGTCGTTGAACTACCTGCTGGCCTCCCACGTGTGGCAGCAGATGCACAACGGTTTCACGCATCAAGACCCGGGCTTTATTGATCACGTCGTGAACAAGAAAGCCTCCGTCGTGCGCGTCTATTTGCCGCCGGACGCCAACTGCCTGCTTTCGGTCTGGGATCATTGCTTGCGCAGCCGCCACTACGTCAACGTCGTGATCGCCGGCAAGTATCAGGCGCCGCAATGGCTGACGATGGACGAAGCCGTCAAACATTGCACCAAGGGCATCGGCATCTGGCAGTGGGCCGGCAACGACGGCGGCACTGAACCCGATGTCGTCATGGCCTGCTGTGGCGATGTGCCCACGCTGGAGACGCTCGCCGCGGTTTCCATTCTGCGAGAACATCTGCCCGACCTGAAAGTCCGCGTGGTCAACGTCGTCGACCTTTTCAAACTGGAACCGTCCAGCGAACATCCGCACGGCTTGAGCGACAACGCTTTCGATGCGCTGTTTACGAAGGACAAACACGTCATCTTCGCCTTCCATGGTTATCCGTGGTTGATCCACCGGTTGACGTATCGCCGCACCAACCACAGCAACATCCACGTCCGCGGCTACAAGGAAGAAGGCACGATCACCACGCCCTTCGACATGACCGTGCTGAATGACATGGACCGTTTCCACCTGGTGATGGACACGATCGATCGCTTGCCCCAAACCGGCGAGAAAGGGATCGCGCTCAAGCAGCAACTCCAAGCCAAGCTGATCGAGCACAAGCAATACATCGACAAGAACGGCCAGGACCTGCCGGAAATCAGGAATTGGAAGTGGAATGCGCCGATGACACATACAAGCAAGCGATGAGCGCGCATCATCATCATCGTCGGTCCGAATCGGAGCATGGCGGCAGCTCACCAAGTCATTTTCCGTACTGGAGACGGGCGCATACTGATTGGCGCTTGTGGGTGGCCGTGGTGGTCATGTTTCTTGCAATGATCATCTATCTGGCGACCGGAGACTTGGCGTGGCGGCCTCGTGAAAAAGGCCCCCAACCGGTGGAGACCGTTCGATGACCATTGTAAATGAACGAACAAGCACTCATCGAGACGGCACGGGCAGTGGTTGACCTGACCCCCGAAGCGAGGACAGATTGAAGCTGGAGTTTTGCTCTAAAAAAGGAGAGCAAAACGAAATGAAGAAAAGTCGATTTAGTGAGGAGCAGATCATTGGCATCCTGCGCGAAGGGGAAGGAGGCGGGAAGGAGGTAAGGTGAAGACGGTATGCGCGCGGCACAACGTGAGCGAGGCGACGTATTACACGTGGAAGCGCAAGTACGGAGGTCTGGACGTCAACGAAGCGAGGCGGCTGCGCGCCTTGGAGGAAGAAAACGCGCGGC
>JBBRDU010000095.1:0-12490 GCA_038203615.1 Chthoniobacterales bacterium | reverse complement strand
GTGTTGCGGCCAGAGGATCAGGCCGTTTAATAGCGCCACGATGGCGACGAACGCGATCAGCATTCCCATCACGTTGATCGAAAGCATGACGCCTTCGCTCGCGCCCGTGCAGAGAGCGTCGATGCTATTCGTCGCCGTCCGCTTCGTGTCAAAATGACAGCGCTCACCTGTTTCGCTCGGGTTGGTCTCGGGAAACATCACCTTGGAGACAAGCAAACCCGCCGGCGCGCCCAGAACCGACGCCGTCAGAATATGACCCGCGCTCAGTCCTTCCATTCCCGCGTACACCGCCATCACTCCGGTCGCGATCGTGGACATCCCGGTCACCATCAACGCCATCATCTCGCTCTGCGTCATCTTTGGCAGATACGGTTTGATCACGAGCGCGGCTTCCGTTTGTCCGAGGAAAATGTTGCTGGCGCCGGCCAGGCTCTCGCTGCCACTGGTCCGCATCGTTTTCATCATCACCCACGCCATCGCCGCGACGACCTTTTGGAGGACGCCCCAATAATAGAGGAGCGAGGAGAGCGATGAGATGAGGATGATGGTCGCCGTGACCGAGATCGCGAAAACGTATCCGCCGGTGGGACCAAACGTCTTGTGCAACATATCCCCATCCGCCAGAGGACCGAAGACCATCTTCGCCCCGGTGTTGGCGTAGGCGTTAAGCTGGTCCATTACGACCTGCGCGCCCTGGAAAAGCCGCAAACCGATCGGCGTTTTCAGAATAAAAAGCGCGAAGATAAATTGCAGGACCATTCCCCAAATGACCGTGCGCCAGGGAAACCGTTTGCGGTTGTTCGACAAAAGCCAGGCGCACCCGAGCATCGCCACGAGCCCGAGCACGCTGATTAATCGCAGTGGCATACCTCATCTACTACAACCGCTCCGATGAAGTCCATGTCTATGCCGGCTTATTCGCCGCGGCATCAACTCCGTTAAGATTGACAATGCTACAAGGAATGTCCCAACCCCCGGAATTTACCGCGAGCGGAGAATTGTCTGAGGAAATGTAAGCTAAATTTTACCAGCCTGGCGGCTTCGTAAATAAACCGTTAGCGTCGTTCCATGTCACGGCGTTTGCGATGCACGCCGTGCTGATCGGGGCCCTCTCCATGTTCATGCTGCACGTCGTCCGGGGCCGACGGCCGCGCTGAGATCAATCCGGCGGTGCCGCGGAACGGGTAAATCAGTTGGGCCCATAGCGTGGACGGGACCGGTTCACCGGCGATGCCGAACTCGGTGGGATGTTTGCCTTTCGGCAGATACAACGTTCCGAAAATCAGGTCGAACACGGGGAAAAGGCCGGCAAAGTTCTTGTCCAAACCTTCCTCCTCTTTGGTGTGATGCCAGCGATGAAATTCGGGACTGGCGATCAGGTATTTGAGCGGCCCAAAATGCCACGAGACATTCGCGTGTTCGAAAATGGCGTAGAAGGTGAGAAACGGCAGATAGGCCGCCACCACCGCGGGCGAAAAACCGAGGAGAACGAAGGGCAGCGCCTGGCAAACCCGGCTGACAATCTCGTTGACCGGATGCAGACGAACGGAAGACAACCAATCGAGCTCCTTGGAGCTGTGATGAATGGCGTGGAAAGGCCAGAGCCGGCGGCCATGGAAGAGGCGATGCGTCCAGTAGCCGATGAAGTCGCCGACAAACAGAATCGCGATGACCTGGAGCCATTTCGGAAGAGCCAGCACGGGTCCGTAGCCCGCCAAAATCGCGTTGCGATCGAGGGAACGGCCGAGTAGCCACAGGATCGGCACGAGCGTTACCAGAACCGCGAGCTGGCTCAACGGCTTCGAGATGAGGGGCGTAAAGAACCAATAGAACGCATCGGTTCGATATCCGCGCCGTTGCCAACGGCGTTGGGCCGGCACCCCGGGCCAGAAAAATTCGACGGCCCAAAAAATGAGAGTCAGGACCACAAACGCGACGAGCAGTCCTGCGATTCGTTTGCCCATTATAAATTGAAACACCGGAAAACGGCGAAGGTTGGGATGTTGGGTTTTCCAGCGCGAATCTGGGACTCGGGTAGGGCGAGACTCTGTCGAGCCGCGTGTCGCGGCGCGTTTATTACTCGAAAATAGTTATTGCCCTCCCCCCTCCCAAGAATCCGTAATCTGGACATGAAAATCCATTTGGACGCCTCGTGCCGAAGGTCCCCCGCGAACGCCACGCGCTCCTGCTCAGGGGTCGGGTTGACGCTGGTCTCCATCCTTGGATTATTTGTGATCGGGAATGCATCGGCAGCCCCGGACGATTCGAAGGCGCAACCGAAAAAGGAACATCTCGCCGCCCTGTTCGCGGAGAAAGATGCGCGGACGCCGGCGCAGAACAAACTCGATTCGCACCTCCTCTATGGAGCACGCAAGCATCGAGGCGAATCGCCCGTGCCGGGAATTGAAACGCTTCAGGTGGACGTGCCAGCGATGGACGAGAAGGGGCGCGTCACGGTGGAGATCCGGGGGAACGTGACTGGAGATCTGCTGGCGGAAATCGACAAGCTGGGCGGCAAGACGTTGAGCAGTTTCCCCAAGGATCGAAATATTACGGCGGCGGTGCCGCTCCAGCGCCTGGAGAAACTGGCGGCCCACGAGAGCGTCGAATTCATTCAGCTGCCGCCGCCAGCGCAGGCAAACACCGGCGTAGTCGATACGGAGGGCGACCAAACGCATGGAGCGTTCGGAATATCGGGCGCGCGGTTCCGGTTTGGAACCGATGGTACCGGGGTGAAAGTGGGGATTATTTCCGATGGCGTGGATTCGCTCGCCATTTCAAAAGGGATCGGCGACATCGCCGCGAACGCTACGGTCCTGACCGGCCAGGCAGGGACTGGTGATGAAGGCACGGCGATGATGGAGATCGTGCAGGACATCGCGCCGGGCGCTCAACTTTTTTTTGCCACCAGGGGCACCTCTCCGGCGGCCATGGCCCAGAACATTCGGGACCTCAAAGCGGCTGGCTGCACGGTCATCATCGATGACATTAGCTTCTCCAACGAGTCTCCGTTCCAGGATGGCCCGATTGCCCAGGCGGTGAACGAAGTTTCGGCTGCGGGCGTACTTTACTTTTCATCGGCGGCCAATTCCGGAAACAAAGATTCGAATACGGCCAGCACATGGGAAGGCGATTTTCTTGACGGGGGCGCGACGCCTCCTCCCGGGTTCCCGGGCCAGCTCCACAGCTTTGGCGCGAAAAGCTTTGATACCAACCCCGGGAACAGCGGTCCAAAAAGGACACGTATCGATTTTTTCTGGAACGATCCGCTCGGCGCTTCGACCAATGACTACGACCTGATCGGAACGGACGATGCCCAGAACATAGTCGATCTGTCGACTAACACGCAAAACGGGACCCAGGACCCATACGAATTCATTTCCAAGGGAGATCCCTCGAACGGCAAAGGCCGGCGCGGAACCCGCATTTATATCTTGAAGCACGCCGACGCGGCGACCCGGTTTCTTCATCTCTCCACGGACCGCGATCCGCTCGAAATCTCGACGGCGGGCAGCACACACGGCCATAATGCCTCCGGGGCGGTGAACGCCTTTTCCGTGGCTGCCGCGGCGGCGACCACACCTGAGGATGCGGACGATTCGCCCGGACCGTTTCCGAATCTCTTCACGACCGCGAGCAAGTTCGAGCCGTTCACCTCGGACGGGCCGCGCCGAATTTTTTACCAGGCAAATGGAACGCCGATTACGCCTGGCAATTTGACCGCGACCGGCGGCCTGCTTCTCCAAAAACCGGACCTCACGGCAGCGGACGGCGTAACGACGTCGGTGCCGACTATTATGGGTCCGCCTAACGCCGGCTTTCATCCTTTCTTTGGGACTTCCGCGGCGGCCCCGCACGCGGGTGCGATCGCCGCGCTTCTCAAAGCGAAATATCCGGCAGCGACCGCGGCGCAGATTCGAGACGCGATGGTAAGCACTGCGCTCGACATCGGCGCGGCCGGCTGGGACCGGGACAGCGGAGCGGGTATTGTCATGCCGATCCCGGCAATGACCAAGCTGGGCACGCCGCCTACTATTATAGCGCTGGTCGGGTCGGCCGGGTCCAATTACTCACTGAATCCAAACCAGCCCATTCAAAAGACGACGTCGCAGACCAACGTGACGGCGAATGTGCGAGTGACTGGAGCGCCGGTGGGCGGAGGATCGGTCCATCTCTTTACCCAGGATGGGACGGCTCGCTGCGCCGTTCCCTTTCATGAATACGATTGTCTAGACCAAACTATCAGCTTCCCCGCAGGAGACAGCACGACGCCTGTTCCGATAAATATTTTCCCGACCAGCCAGGATTTTTTCCCAAGCGGCGATGGAACTTTCACCGTTAATCTGAACAACCCCATCCATGGAACGATCTCAACCGCGCAAGCGACGATCACGATCGTCGACACAACGGCTCCGAACGTAACGCTTACTGCCGCCGACACCCAGGTGGTGGAGGCGAATCCCCTGGCCCCGGTGCCGGGAGGCACAGTTTACGCAGACTTTGTTCTCACTCTATCAGGCGTCAGCGACCGGTTTATCACTGTGAATGTAGCCACTGCTGATGGCACGGCGAACGCGACGAATAACGTAATGACCAATGATTATACCGCCGTCCAGGGGCTCGTCGTCTTCGCGCCCGGTGACACGAAAAAAATCGTCAGTGTTCCGGTGGAACACACACCGATCAGCAATGAGCCGGAAGAAACCTTCTCGCTCATGGTAACCAATCCCGTGAACGTCACGATTTCGAAAAATACGGCGACATGCACTATCCACCAGCCGGTTACGCCGGGCCCGGCGGTTAACATCTCCACGCGGATGCGCGTCCTGACCGGGAATAACGTGCTCATCGCCGGTTTCATCGTTACCGGCACGCAGCCCAAAAAGGTTATCATCCGCGGGATCGCACCTTCCCTGGCCGGGATTCTTCCGGGCGCGCTGACGGACACAACTCTGGAGTTGCATCAGGGCAACACGACCCTCGCGACTAACGATAATTGGAAAATCAACGATCAGACGCAGCAGTCCCAGGAGACGGAGGTTCGCGCCACGACGATTCCGCCTAGCAATGACCTGGAATCGGCGATCATCGCCACCCTAAATCCCGGCGCTTACACCGCGATTTTGGCCGGAAAGAACGGCGGGCAAGGGATCGGCGTAGTCGAGGTTTACGATCTCTCGCTCAACTCTTTTTCCCAGCTCGCCAACATCAGCACCCGGGGATTTGTCGACAGCGGCGATAACGTCATGATCGGCGGTTTCATCGTCGGAGCGACCAGCGAATCCGGACCCAGCCGCCTGATCATCCGGGCGCTCGGTCCCTCGCTGCCGCTGACCGGAACGCTCCAGGACCCGACGCTCGAATTGCATGACAGCAGCGGCACCACCATTGCCTCCAATGACAACTGGAAAGACACCCAGGAGGCGGAGATTCGGTTCACGACAATTCCACCCTCGGATGATCGCGAAGCCGCGATCGTCCAAACTTTGCCAAGCGGCGCCTACACCGCCGTGGTGCGAGGAAAAGGCGGGACCGTTGGCATCGCGCTCGTGGAAGTTTACAAGGTTAATTAGCCCGCTCGCTCACACTTGGAACCGAAAGCGGTCTGGCGACGGCTGTCCGAATGCACTCGCATTTTGCGGCCGAAATTTGCCGTAAAATTGCGAGGAATGGCTTCCCATGGCATAGGTGCTTCCGCTTTCGGCCGGAACCGATGTCCGATTGAAAATAGGCAAACGGAATCTCTTAATCCTCGCAGCGCTTTTTATCGGAGCCGGGCATCTAAATGAAGCAAAGAATTCTTCTTCTTTCCCTGCTCTCTCTGCTCCAGTTCACTCTGGTCCACTTTTTTTTGATCCAGCGCTTCCCTAATTCCGGGGACGAGCAGGCCTACCTCTACCAGGCCAAACTATTTTCCCGCGGCCAGCTTTATGTGGAAGACCCGATCTACGACCGGGCCCATCCGCTCAACAAGTTCGTGCGGGCTGATGCTCTGGATGACTTTAACGGCCATCGATTTCCGAAGTACGATCCGGGCTGGGCCCTGCTGCTGGGAGCCGGAACGCTGATCGGTGCCGCCTGGCTGGTCGCTCCCCTATTTGGCGCGCTCACGGTCTTTCTCCTCCTCTCCCATGTCCGCAAACGGATCGGAGACGAGTTCGTCTCGACGATGTGGTGGCTGGTCACTCTCTGCTCTTTCTTTTCCTTCAGTGTCGCCAATTTCGGATCCCATACGGCGACAATGGCGATTCTCTTCGGTGTGTTCCTGATCTACGACACCTTCGAAGAGTCGCGGTGGTGGCTCTTTGGCGCGGGTTTGCTCCTGGGTTATACCTCCCTCATCCGGTATCTCGACTGGATCCCGATGATGGCATGGATCGGCTTCGATCTGTTGCGCAGGAGAAAGATCACGGCCCTGGTTCCACTCCTGTTGGGCTTCGGTCTGCTCGCCTCCGGTCATCTCTTTTACAACAGTCTCATAACGGGAAATGCCTTTCTGCCCCCGGCGGTCCATGATGCGAGAGGAAATCTGCAGGCCCGTCTCGGCTTTTGGTGGGGCGCCTTCGGTGTCACGGGAATCCGACTCTTCCGGGTGCTGTATACATTTCCGCCGGTTATTTTCCTTGCGGCCTGCCTGATCCGGCGGTGCCAAAGCGCGAGGTTGAAAATCTACCTCGGCCTCTTCGCGCTCAACGTCTGTCTCTATTTTGTCTATGCCTGGGGTGAGGCAGGGCCGGGGCCGCGCTACTACTTCCCCTACTTTCCATTTCTCTTTCTCGCGGTGGTCGAGGTCTATCGATTCCACCGGGCGGATAGATTCGGTAGAATCGGATGGCGCGCCTCCATGGTTTGCCTGGTCCTTTGCAGCATTGGATATGGTGCCGTCCAAACCGTCGAAATTTACAGGCGCCGCGATTTGGAACGCACTGTCGCGATGATTCCAGAGAAGAAGAAGATCATTTTGCTCGGAAGCGGCACCTACAAGATGGACATACCCGATCTGGTCCGGAATCCCCCGGATTTATGGTCGGCCGATCTCCTTTACTTCGATTACAGCGACGGAGCGGGAATCGGCGAGTTGTTAAAAAAATTTCCAGGCTACGGCGTTTACTTCTATCACTACCCTGGCTCGCTTCGACCTTGGACGGAATGAAAGACGGCGGGGCCATCGGAAAAAGGAAGCGGACTATCTTCGGGGCATTAATTCCGTTGCCTGTTCCACGAGGGGCAAGTAAAACCGGGCGGGTTCGCTCTCTCTGATGGCGCGTGACGTTTTTATTTCCCACTCGGCGCAGGACAAAAAAGTAGCCGACACGCTTTGTGCTGCGCTCGAAGAGTCTGGCATCCGGTGTTGGGTGGCTCCGCGCGACGTGCGACCGGGCCGCTCGTTTCCCGGGGAGATCACGCGCGCGATTCAGCAAAGCAAAGTGATGCTGCTGATTTTCTCCCGGCATTCGAACAGCTCGGAACAGGTGCTGCGGGAAGTCCAACTCGCCGTTGATTGTCGGGTGCCGATCGTCCGGCTGCGGATCGAAGATATTCCCCTGAGTGACGACCTCCGTTACTACCTTAGCACGCCGCACTGGCTCGATGCCATGGGCCATCCGCTCTCGAAACATATTCCACCCGTCCGAGAAGCTCTCAGGGAACTGCTCACGCAATCATCGACGGAGGGCGTAGAAACTTCCGTGGCGCCTCAGCTCCGACCGTCCGAAGCGACGACGAAACAGGGGCCGGGCCCGGAGGAGAAGAAGTCCCCGGCAAAAGGGAGACTGTTTGCGATCGGCGCGCTTATTCTCGCGGTTCTCCTCGTGGCGCTTTGGTTGGTCCGTTCGGAAAAGAAAACGGGAGTCATCGTCGTCCCCGCTGCCACTCCACAACAAACAGCCCAGCCGTCGTCGAGCACGACGGCTTCACCGCTCCTTTCCGCCGCGCCAACCGTCACCCCCGTCGTGGTTACCGCGACGCCTTCACCAACCGCGCCGGAGGAGACGGAAACACCGGAAGCCAGACCTTCACCGAGCGCCATCACCGAGCCGAACAAAAAAGCGCCGTCACGGCGCGCCAACCGAACCTGGCAGGCCTGGATGGATGAATTCGTCCACAACTTCATTGCCAGCAATGAAACGAGCGACCTCGACCTGGCGCTCTCGTTTTATGCGCCCACCGTAGATCTTTTTGAAGAAGGCAGGAAATCAATCGACGCCATCCGGCTCGATGTGGATTCTTACAATGCCCGCTGGCCCAGTCGCCGCGCGACGATCCGGGGAGATGTGCGTTTGAGCGAAAAATCACCCGATCACAATTACACGGCGAGTTTCGAGCACGATTATTATGTAGAGAACCCGGGCCGCGGCGAGTGGATCAATGGCGCGGTGGCGGTGGACCTGCAAATCACGATCAACGGCGACGGCTTTCCCCGAATTGTTTCGATGAAGCAGAAGACCCTGCGGAAGGACAAGGGAACGATGCAGAAGCGGTAGCCTGGCGAGGTCGCGCCTGGCGTTTTCGCTTCCTTTAAAGCAGGTCGCCAAAACTGAGGTAAAGGGCGCGGCGAATTCGCCGGGCGGCTTTAGTCGCCAGTTCGACTGGCTTCTCCATTAATTCCAGCGCGAAAGGAACGAGTGAATCATGGCGCGGCGGCAGCTCAATCGCTCCAATGTGGAGGGATCGAATCTTCCGGAACGGCCAGCGGTCAAAGAGCCATTCGGCGCCGTAGGGCATGGCTTCTTCGATTCCTCTTCCGGCATCCCGCTCCGCCTTCCCCAGGGTGCCGAGCTGAATGTCATGCAATCCGATCCAGGCGCCGCTTTGAAGGTAGGGCGCGAGGCGAAGCACATCGAGAAGTGGCCAGGGATGCCGGTGATCCGCATCGATGAAGGCGAGACCAAATTCCCCGCGCGCTGCGATCTCGCGGACGAAATTAGAATCGACGCCCGTATGCACCCGCACCGTGGAGACGAGATCCGGAACCAATTCCCCGATTTCGAAACCGATGGGCCGCGATGGCTCGATGCTGCAGTGAGTGTGGCAGTCGATGGTTTCGACGGTGATGCCGTCTCCAGAGTCCGTGCCATGCTGGCGATGAACGGCGGCAGCTATAATCGCCGTCGAAAAGCCAGTCAAGGTGCCGATCTCGATGACCCGGCGTGGCGCGAGGATGCTCAGGAGAGCCGTGAGAAAAAAATAATCGCGTGAACCGATGCCGCCGGGATAACGGACCTGATCGCGGTCGACCATCGCGTGAAGAAAATCCGTCTCGCCGGATGCGGGGATTTTTCCGGGGGCACCCAGCTCTTCGGCCAGCTGCCGATACTTAATCTCAAACTGCTCGAAAGATTGGAACTCGCCAATGTCGAGATAACGGGGGGACGATGTGGGCAGACCACGCCGAACCGCATCTCGCGTTTTCCGGAGAATTTCGAAGCGGCGGCCAGGAGGCGCGTGCCGCCAAAGATTTAAGCAATCGGAAACCGTAAGTCTCAAGCCGGATAATCTTCGCCGGAGTCCGCCGACAAACAAATGCTTGCTCGCCTCCGGGAAAAGAAAGAGGCGGCTGGAAACCAGCCGCCTCTCCGATTTGAATGGATGCGCGATTATTTGCCGGTTTTCACGAACTGGACGCAATCGCCCTGACTCTTAAAAACACTTCCGTCAGGATGAACAGCCGTCCTCCAGCCCCCGTTTTTGCATTGAGCTTCGGTCATGGGCACATTGTTACCGATACAAGAGTTGGGCGTGGGTGCGATTCGCCACGGCGCATAAAGAATGCCCGGGCTGATTCGTGCCCCGTGACCGCGGCCGACGGGTCCCGGTCCGTCCGCGCTTCCCCACCAGTTGCAACCCGCGCCGAGCAGGGACGGAAAGGTGGAATTGTCCGGCAGCCTTATCCCATACGCCGTGGCGGTCAGGTTAAAGTTGTTGCCGCTAACTGACGTCGTATCGGCCCGCGGATCATTGTTGATCCAGACCGCGGCGACGTCTCCCGAGGCGCTGTTGAGGTTGGTAAAATCATTGTTCTGGACAAGCGGAACCACCAGTTCGCATTCGAGGCTGACCGCATGCACCCAGGCCGCGCCGGTTAGATTACTGATGTGGTTGCTGAGAAACTGAAGACTGGCGGAGGTGAGCGACGCCTTCCCCATCAAAAGCGCGTAAGCCCCCTGGCCAGTGCTCGTGATACCCGTAATCGTATTGTCCTTGATGAAAAGGATGTCGCTGAGATCGACGGTCGCGCTGTCGACCAGGATCGCTTCGGCAGAACCAGGACTGGTTACATTGCTGATCGTGTTGCTTGAGATGTTTACGTTGTCGGGTCCGTTTTCCAGATAAACTCCCTGCGCTACTCCACTCGCGGCGCTGATGCCGTCAATAAAGTTGTTCAAGGTCGCCGCATCGTTGCCATTGGCCTTTATGTCGACGCCCATGGCGGGGCCCGTCGCCACCGAATTTTTCATTGAAAACCCGTCTACCGTCACACTCGCCGCGTCGATCATGAAAACCGCGCTGGGACCGGTAGGATTTCCACCGATGACGGTGGACTCGGCCGGACCGGCCGAGGTGCGGCCCGCGATCAATTGACCAGCCTGGGCTCCATTGAGGGTCACGGATCTTGTGACGGTGACATTTTCCAGGTAAACGCCGGGAGCAACGTTGATGATGCTGCAAGTGGGGTCGTTCACCGCGGCTTGGATTGTGGGATAACCGGCGGAAGGGACAGAGCAGGTGGCGGCCCCGGTTGTCAGGGCGTTGGCTACGAGACTCACGGCGACAAGAAGTGGGAGTTTCCAATTTCGGATTTTCATAATGGTTTTTCTGTTGTGATGTTTTAGGCAGACGGATTGGTTGTGGCGGAACGTGCCATCATCCCTGCTGATTTTTCAGCGGAGATTTTTCATGAGCGAACGGCGACGCCGGGGAGTACGCAGTTCCCGGGCCTTTGTTCCCCACATTACGGAAAAATAATACAGGAGGGACCGGAAACTTCGCCTTAAAACTTCAGCGATGGTGCGAGCAGGTGCGTCCACCAGGCAAAGGTAAGGAAAATCACGCTCGCAATGAGAAGGAGGGTCGGATGAACCCGCGTCCACCAATTCAGGCCAGTGGCCCGCCAGAATCGCACCGTCGTTACCGCTAGAACTCCCAGGCCCAGGGCGGCCATCCAACCCAGAACGTGGGCCGTGCTGAGCCATGGATTTAATCCGTCACCGATGAAGGCAATATTTTTGTCGGCCATACTAAGCGGTAGCACAATCAGCAGGACGAACCCGATCTCCAGCAGACAGACGACGCGGGAGAGCAGATAGAGCGTGCGATCGATTCGCGTGGAAAGAAGCGGTCGACCATAGCGCCTGCGAACGATCACTGCGACCGGCCAGAGCACGATCGTGAGGACGAGGAGACCGAGACTCACGATTAACGTGGGGAGCAGAACTTTTTTATTCGCAAGACCGGTGACCCGCTGCGCGATCTGGATCGGCGTCGAGGGCAGGAGATCGGTCACAGCGCCATTCGCGTCGCGGCGAAAGGCGATGAGATCGGGCCCGTCCATTTCGCGATACACCAGAGGCCCGATCTCGCGCCACCGTTTCAATCCGCCGCGCAGACTTTGCATCCCTTCGATGGTCAAAACTCCGTCCGGATCCGCGCCCACCGAAAACTGGCCAAGGACTGCGGCCACTTTCAAGAGGGTTGATTCCCCTCGCCGGCTCCCGTTGTAAAGGCCACTCACCGCCCGCCCGTCGGCTTGGGCTGTCTTCACATCGATCAAGGGCAACGCCGTTACCGGCTCGGGAAAATAGCGATTCAAAAAAGTGCGGATGACTTCCGTGCGTCCGCCTCCGGGACGAGAGCCCGCACTCTTATAAGAAATGAAAAGGCCCACGTGCGCTGCGGGCATCAGGATCAGATCGCTGTGGAAATAAATCGTGTCGCCACCATGCCCCACGATGCGCTGTCCGTTCATTGAGTAATCCATCAGCACTAATCCCATGCCGTGAAGGTCGGGATGGAGTTCGATTGTCGCATTTCCATCGCCCGAACACTAACGGGCTTGAGGATCGTCGCCCCCTCGAGAGTGCCGTCGCCAAGGAACGCGAGCATCAGGCGCGTCATGTCGGTCGCGGTAGCCGAAAGGGCGCCAGCCGGAGAAGCGGGGACGAATTCGAAGGACCGTGGCCCCTGTTCCGCCGCGCCGTAACCTTGCGACATGTTTGGTGCCAGGGTTTCCGGGAGAGGCTGGGCAAAACTCGAATGCTCCATCCGGAGTGGATCGAGGATATGGGCGGCGATATATTTCTCAAAAGGCTCGCCGGAAATCCGCTCGACGATGTAACCAGAGAGGGTCATTCTGGGGTTGCCCTGATTTGACGGACAGTGGGCATGGGATCAAAACCCATAGGAGCCCACATGAAAACACAATTAAGAAAGCCGGCTCGCGAGAGAGCGAGCTACACTGATGAATACAAGGAACAGGCCTTGGAATTATGGC
>JBBRDU010000094.1:0-12495 GCA_038203615.1 Chthoniobacterales bacterium | reverse complement strand
AGTTGCTTGTAGCCGAAGTCGGCGCGCCAACCCGCAAGGGAAGCAGCCGCCTACGCTATGAGCAGTAACTGGGATGAAGTCGTAACAAGGTAGCCGTAGGGGAACCTGCGGCTGGATCACCTCCTTTCTAAGGAGATATTCGTCACCTCACCGGAGTTCGCTCCAGTGAGAGTGGTTGAATAGGTCGACGGCTAACCCTGAGGTCCTTCGGGATTTCAGACATGCCGTGAAGACCTCGGAATCGAAAGAAACAGGGGCTTAGAGAACTCGAAACGGTAGCGCACAATTCAGTCTTTGCTGCAACACATCGACAAATGCCGGATGGCGATCGCATCATCACCATCCGGCATTTTTGCTGTACCGATGCGGTGGAGGAATGAGGAAGACAGGAAGGCTTGGACAGGATTTTTTGGGGATTGGGGGATATCTGGAAGCCAGGAAAGCAGGAAATCTTCGACAGGATTGACGGGATTTTGCGGATTACGGAAAGACCAATCTGGAAGCCAGGACAGCAGGAAGAAGAGTCTAGCCATAGATTTTTACCAGCTGCCGCCCCGTGCGCCGCTTAAATCTGAAATCTGAAATTCTTGATCTTCGTTAGACCTTTACTTTGTCGGCGACACTTTCCTGCCAGCGATGAATGTTACCCGTTAGCCGCTGGATGATTTCCTTACCGGCCAGCCCCGGGTAGAGGTTCTGCATTTCATGCGGGTCAGACTCCAAATTGTAAAGCTCGTTTAAATCGGCGTCGCGCAAGGAAAGTTTCCAGCCATCGGGGGAAACGATCGTTCGTGTATTTTCGGCCAGGGCGTGTTTCACCCTGTACTTTTCGAGCCAGCCTGTGTGCGCTGGCAGGTCTTCGCGATGCCGGCTGGGATGCCATTGCACAAAGACGTTTCCAGGCGCCATGGATTCGCCGCGGACCAGCGGCGCGAGGGTTTTCCCAACGCACTGCGGGTGGGGCGGCTTTCCCATCAGATCGAGAACCGTGGGAATGAAGTCGATGTAACTAACCGGCTGAGGGATTGAAAATGAGCTCTTCTGGCCGGGAAGACGCACCAGCCAGGGAACCCGCGTGGCCTCCTCAAACATGACGCTTTTCCCGAAGAGTCCATGCGCGCTCATCATGTCGCCATGATCCGCGGTGTGCATGACGATGGTGTTTTCGGCCAAGCCGAGTTGTTCGAGGGTGGAGAGAATGGCGCCGATGGTTTGATCGATTTCCGTGACAAGCCCCAGGTAGTTTGCCTTGATCCTCACGCGTTTCTCACGCGAGCGGCCGTATATTTTTTGCCACTTGTCCTGGAGCGCCCGATATCGCGCCGGCATATCCCTGCCGAAATCGTGATCGGCGGTGGCATCGAGAGCGAGCTGGTCAGCCGGATGCGCATTATTGAGCGGCCCGTTATAAGGTGGATGCGGCTCAAAAAAAGCCACAAAGAGCACGAACGGCTCGTCCTGGTGTCGCTTGAGATAATCACACGCTTTCCCTTCCAGAAATTTCGGCTTCGAAAGTTCGATCGGAAGATTGGAGGCGAACCTTGGACTGAAACTACGGCCATTGCGCTTGTCCGGTTGCTGGTGGTTCTCGAGCAGGAATCTCTCGTAGTCGCTTAAGACTACTTCTCGCTGACCTGTTGTCGGGTCCATCTCGTTGGCGAAATGGATAGAGGCCCATTCCTGAAAACCATGTTGCGCATTTACTTCTTCACCCAGATGCCATTTCCCCAGATAGCCAAAGTGGTAATCGGCATCCGCCATCATCTCGGGCAGACAATTGAAATGCTTCGGAAGGGGTACGCCGTTAAACAGGCAGCCGGTGGTATGCGGCCAAACTCCAGTCATCAAAGACGACCTGGAAGGGGTGCAGATGGGCTGGGCCACGTAGGCTCGCTGGAATACAGCCGATTGCCCCGCCAGCTTATCGAGATTAGGCGTAATGGACTGGCGCGCGCCGTAGCATGAAATCGTATCGGGCCGATGCCCGTCCGGAAGGAAGACAATGAGATTCGGACCGCGCTTAGGTTTAGCAGGTTGCGCCCGGATCTTGGAGGCAACCACGATCCCAGCAGAACCCAGAGCCGTGGTGCGGATGAAGGAGCGGCGGGTAAGCTTTTTCGTCATTTAGTTCGCGCGGATAGGCGAGGCGGCAACGCCATCTCTCTCGTTCCGTGCACAAAGGGGAAATGTCCACAGCTTCATGCCTAGGATGGCATCCCCTTTTCGTGCCGTGCGGAGTCCGACACTTCGGAGACGTGGATTTCGCGGACCACGGGCAAAGGCAAATCGCGAAAGCAGGAAAGGAAGCAGACAGGATTTCCGGGATTTTTGTGGATTCCGGGGGGACTTTGGAGAGCAGGAAGAAGATGGGTTCAACCGCGGATGACGCGGATTTTACAGATCGGGAAAAGAGGAATAGGAAAGCAGGATTCTCAGACAGGATTTCCGGGATTTGGGGATTACGGAAGCCGGCCGGGGTAAAGTTATTCAAGATTGTTTTGGCGAGCCGCCAAAACCGACAGGCGGGCCGCCTGTGCTCCCCGGATTGGGAGCCACCCCTCATTGCATTTCCCAATCTTCCATCTAACCTCTTCCATCTTCGATTTTGCGGGGGCATAGCTCAGTTGGTAGAGCGCCAGCTTTGCAAGCTGGATGTCAGGGGTTCGAATCCCCTTGCCTCCAAAGAAAGACTGAAACGCTGAAACGCTGAGAAACTGAAAGCCCGTTCCACCCAAGGCTTGGGATGAGAACCCCCTTGGGGGTTTGATTGGTGGGGCGGCTAAGCCGCAAGGGTTTCAACCGAAGCTCAAACTCCAGAGCCAAAGCGAACGCTTTGGATAATCCCCTTGCCTCCTAAGTGAAAGCTGAAACGCTTCCCTAATCCGAAAAATCTCGCCCCGGCGAGTCCGTCATTTTGCGGACCTGTGAATCCTGTCTAAAAACTCGGCGCGCCGATCGAAAATCTCAAATCGAAAATTTCTCGCCTATCTCATCCCGCTGTCGCACTGCAATTCCCCCATTGATGTCATTTTGCCGGCAGTGACTTCCACTTCGAATGGACCGAAGTTGCCGATGCCGCCCTTTCCGCCTTCTTTCACGACCGTATAATGCCCCGGCGGCAGGGAAAGGCTGAAGTGACCGCGTTCATCGGTCGTGAACGAGCCGACCGGCTTGTTCTCCCCTGCCCTTTCCACGACGAATTTCGTGTGCGGCAACGGCTTTGATTCCGGGGCGCCCTGCCGAATGGGGCCGGGATGCGTCGGGCTAATGACGACGGCTCCTTCGATGCCTGTTCCGGATGATGGCGACGTCGGGTTCGTGGGCGAAGGTTGCGCCAGAGCGAGGGAAAAAGACAGAACGACCAGCCCGGCGGAGAGGAAATATTTGTTCATGGTGTTGAAGGATTAGACGCCCTGAGGGGAGGTGTCATTCAAAGATGGACAAAGAAAACGTTCAACTTATTCCCTCTCTGTGAAATCTGTGTCTATCTGTGGCAAATAACGCTTCTGCCTCTAATTTCAGCGGCTTGCGCCGCAGGCTTTTGCAACGCCCTTTGCCACGGCGAACCTTCGGTCGGAGAGGCGGTTCCACCTTCGGACCTTGAGCGTTGGATGTTGAGCGTTCTCTTCCTTTAATGCATCTCCGTCCCAGCCGATTGAGGTCCCGCCTCCGCACTAGGCTACGGCCCGACTAGCAATCGCCCCTACCTGGAGGCAGCCGACCTTCAACCGCCGACTTCTGGCCTCTGTTTCGGCGGTCATAGACCGCCGCTACAGATGATGTGCGCGCTCGCGAGGTCCACATAAGGCGATTGGGGTCAATCGCCCCCACCCTGGACTCCGGTTCTGACGTCTGATGTCTGACTTCCTTGCTGAGTGCGGCGATGGATTGGATGGCGAGATGAGCGGCAGTGCCGCTTGTATTTAACATCGTCCTCATAGCGGCCGATCCACCTTGAACCTTAGAGATCTGAAGGCAAAAGCGAAGCGCTGGGCAAGGGAAGCTGACCGTTTCCCCTATGGGGTTTTTGCATCCGTCATCGACTGGAATGCGATCATATCATCGGGGTAGGCGTCGGACTCTTCTTCTGGCATAATTTGTGCAAGAGGATCGCGCATGGCTCGTCACGTTGCTCGTTATGGATGGATCCCGGATTTGCCGGATTATCGAGACTTTGTCTTCGCCGCGCCCCGGGCCATCCTGACCAGGCTGCCCGCCACAATTGACCTAACGAGTAAATGCCCGGCCGTCTACGACCAGGGCGAGATCGGGAGCTGCACGGCCAACGCGATCGGCGGTACCATTCATTTCGACCAGATGAAACAGAAATTGCGCGGCGCGTTCATGCCGTCGCGTCTCTTCGTTTACTACAACGAACGGGCGATGGAGAACACGATCAAGGAGGATGCCGGGGCCATGATCCGGGATGGAATCAAGAGCGTGGCCCAGCAAGGCGTTTGTCCGGAAAAGATGTGGCCGTACGATCCGGCCCCCTACCCGCCCAACGCGCGCCTGGCCAGGAAGCCGACTCCGGTTTGTTACAAGGAGGCACTCAAGCATACGGCCGTGCAGTACCAGCGCGTGCCGCGGAATCTTGCGCAGATGAAAGGCTGTCTGGCCTCCGGTTATCCTTTTGTCATTGGCTTCACCGCTTACGAAAGCTTCGAAACCGAGGAAGTGGCCAGAACCGGCGTCATGCCGATGCCGACTCCACGTGAGCATGTCATTGGCGGGCATGCCGTCATGGCGGTGGGTTACGATGACAAGCTCGACCGTTTCCGGATGCGCAATTCGTGGGGCAAAGATTGGGGAACGAAAGGTTATTTCACAATGCCTTACGCGTATCTGCTCGATAACAATCTGTCGGACGACTTCTGGAAGATCACGCTGGTGAGATAGGACAGAGGACAGACATCGGAGGTCGAATTTTAAATTCGGCGGCCGCCACTTGCCAGGCGGTGGCGTGTGTTTGGGGAGTGACGGCTGAAAGCCGGGAAGCTGGCAGCTTCCCCTACAGGGGGAGAATTCGGAGGCGGCTTCGTCGTATGAAATCAGGCGGCAGGAAGCCGAATTCTCTCTGACGGAGCCGGTCATTATTCGTTGTCCTGGACGGCGTCGACCAGCCGCTGTTTGGCTTGGGCGATCTGCTGGTCGTAGGGCGCGATGGAGCGGCCGCTCCGGGCTGCGTTGAGCGATGGCTCCACTGCAGCGATGTAATTACCGAGGGCTTTCTGTACTTCTGGCGAAGCGTTTTTTGTATCGATCGCTTTCAATCTGCCGAGGAAAGTTTCGACGCGCTGAATCCCGGGAGGAGTTTGCTGAAGCTCGTGGATGGCGAAACCGAAAGCGGCGGCGACCGATCGGGTCTGGTTTTGCTGGGCGGCGCCTTGATAACTTTTCCAAACGAAGACGAAAAAAACGACGCAGAGGACGAGCAGGAGAACCAGCGTGGACTTTTTGCGCAGAAGGGCATGCATGGTCAGGTAGCGCTGTGGACCAGAAGTTTCTCAAGGGCAAACATCTTTGAATGAGGCAGCTGGTGAGAGCGCGGCTGAACTGGGGAGCGGACGCCGCAGCGCGGCGTCCCTCAAAAAACGCCGGGAGATTACTCTCCCGGCGGGGCGGCCCTACGCCCAACTCTCTTGAACTCTCCTTGCGACCGTTAATTTATGCGCGCGGGGGAGGAGGACAACCTGAAGGAATTGTCGGATTTTAACGTACAGAGATGGAGAAATGGGAAGCAGGCTGCTTCCCCTACAGCGGGAGGGAAGGAGAGACGATTACGATTACGAGCAGGAGGGCGGAGCGGCCGTGGGAGGGACGCGGAGAGTTTTTTTAGTCTTTGATGAAATCGGAGCTTTGGCATTTGGGACAGGGATAGGCCACCTCGGCGGGGACGCGACGGGTGAAGCCTTTGACATGGCCGCAAACGAGGCAGCGCCAGCGCAGCGATTTCACCTCTTCGAATTCGGCGATGAGTTTGAGAGCGTGATTGGCGCGTTCGCGGATGAGGTCAAAAGCGGACTTGAGTCGGTCTAGCGGCGGCTCTTCGGCCATAGATTGAGTTCCAGTTGTTTGGGTTTAGCGCGGCGAACCCGGCGTCGCAGAAAGGCAGCCCTGATGCGAGTAATGTTCATATGAACATATATCCATTGGTTTCCCCGCGTGGCAACAGAAAAAATGATCTACCTTGCACTGTGCAGTCTCTATCCACGGCCGACGGTTCGTCTTGGGGAGCGCACGCATCCCTGCGTGCATCATTCGGCATCCTGCCGAATGAACCCTTTGCGGCAGGATGCCGCAAACAGCACGCTACAATCGTGCGGTCCCCAAAGGGGCGCGGCCGAGCTGCTCGTCCTGCCAGCGGTGCGAGATGTCGAGCCTCTCGAAGGGCCATCCCCTCCCCGGTTCACGATGCGCTCGACTTTTTTCGCGCAAGCCGCTACAAACGCCCTTTTAATGGCGAATACTGAGTCAGTGTCGCACGATGACCTGGTCGTGTGCGCGTGCGCGGGTCAGGAGTTTAAGGCACGTGATGCGATGGAGGCGGCACTTTTTTGTGGTCATTTGAACGATTTATGGCAGTCGTTCCTCCGACGCGTTGCCGCCGAAAAGCAGGCGGATGAGGCGGACATGGAGCTGGATGAGGATGCAATCGACGCGGCGGCCGAGCAATTCCGCTATGATCACGACCTGATTACGGCGGAGGAAACGGAACAATGGCTGACCATGCGCGGACTGACTCTGGACAATTTTGGCGGCTATTTCGCGCGGCAGACCTGCCTGCATGCCTTCGGAGATGACGTCACGCCGGAAGAGATGGATTATCTGTCCGCTCCGGACGATCTCCGGCAGCTTTTTGCGGTCGAATTGATTTTATCGGGGGATCTTGATCGCATCACCACGGACTTAAGCTGGCGCCTGGCCGCGGCGGCCGCCACCGCCAATGAGGAGGCCGATGCGGAACGGATCAAGGCGGAGCGTAATTCTTTCTTCGAGCGCGCCGGTTTGGCCGAGGATGATCTGACGGGCTGGCTGCAAAAGATGGGGCGGGAAGCGACCTGGTTCGAGCAGATGGTACGGATGGAATCGGAATACCGCCGGCGGAGCGAGTCGCTGCTGACGCCTCAGATGCGCCAGCGCGAGAGGTCGGTGCAGCGGCTGGGGTTGACGCGTTTTGAGGCGGAAGTGATCGAATTGGAATCGCGCGATGCGGCGCAGGAGGCGCTTTTTTGCGTAAAGGAGGACGGGATGTCGATGCAGGAAGTGGCCACAGAGGGGCGTTATCCCTACAAGGTTTTGTCGTTCTTGCAGGAAGACATCCCGGACGATCTGCAACAGAGGTTCCTCAGCGTGACGGTGGGCGAAGTGCTGGAACCGTTGACGCGGGGGGACGGCTTTGAGTTGTATCGCATCACAAGCAAGAAGGAGCCGCAGGCGGACGATCCGGCTGTGCAGGAGCGCATCGATCACGTTCTGCTCTATCGCCATTTCTCCGAACTGGCCGCGCGCTACATCGAACAACGCCTGCCTGGGGGGAGCGTCCAGGGATGAAAGCACAGGACCTCGAGATCATGCGGCGTTCGGCCGCTTTTAAGTTTCTCTCGGAAGAGCATTTTGCCGCGCTGGAACCGCTCCTGCAGGAAGAGCATTTCGAATTCGGGGATGTCATTGTTCGACAGGACGACCCGGCGGATTCGTTCTACATCCTGACGCACGGAAGGGCGCGCGCCTTGAAAGTGAAATCCGACGGCGAGGAAATTCCGCTCGGTTCGCTCAAGCCGGGAGACAGTTTCGGCGAGGCCGCGCTGGCCGATGGCGGAACGCGCAGCGCCACCGTGCGCTGCAGCACAGCGGTGGATGTTTTTCGGATCGATCGCACTGATTTCCTCCAGCTGATCGAACAGGTGCCGGACCTGAAACGCTATGTGGAGATGACGGGGCGGAGCCGCGCTCTGCAGGGCTTCCTTTATCAATTCAGTAATTTCGGCCGGTTGCCGGCTCCGGCCTTGCGCAGCGTGATCGATAAACTGGAGCCGGTAGGCGTAAGCAAGGGCAATTTGATCATTCGCCAGGGAGATGAAGCGGGGCCGTTGTTCGTGATCGAGAAAGGCCGGGCCCGCGCCTTTGCCGGGGCTAATGGGAAAGAAAAGAACCTGGCCTTTTACCGCGAGGGCGATTTCTTCGGCGAACTTTCCATTTTGAATGGCTCGCCCAGGGCCGCGTCGGTGGAAGCGTTTACGGACTGCGAGTTATTGGCGCTCGATCCGGAAGCCGTGCGGGATCTGCGCAAGCGCTTCCCAGAATTCGAGAAGCTTTTGAGCGAACGGCTGGCCGTTTATCAAGCCAAGACAGAAGCGCGCATCCCGCTCGACTTCACCACCGAAATGTTGCCGGCGGAGGCGCAAGTGCACAACAAGGTGGAACTGGATGGGGAGAAGCCATCCGCGCAAACGGAGGATGGCGAGGATCCTTTCGTCGACGATGCAGGAATGTTCCGGAAGCGCGCCGGCCGCATCAAGAAGATCGAGCACATCGAACAAATCGAGGAGATGGATTGCGGCGCGGCCAGTCTCGGAATGATCTGCCGCCATTTCGGGCGGAAAGTGAGCCTGTCGCGCATCCGGCAGCTTTGTCACACGGCCACGGACGGCACGAGTTTGAAGGCGCTCTGCCGCGCCGCCACGGAACTGGGCCTGGCGGCGCGCGCGCTCAAAGTCTCGTTGCGCAATCTCTCGCTCATGCCGTTGCCCGCGATCGTGCATTGGGAGGGTAACCATTGGATTGTTCTTTACGACGTGCAGCCGGAGTTTGTGCGCGTGGCCGATCCGGCCATGGGATTGCGCAAGGTTCCGCGGCGTGAATTCGAGGCCAAGTGGACGGGCTACACGGCTCTATTCGATTACACGGTGGCGTTCGAGAGCGCGCCGGAAAGCAAACCAGCCCTGGCCTGGATCGTGCCGTTCCTGGCCAAGTTCAAAGTGATCCTGTTCCAGGTGCTCGGCCTGGCCGTGGCCATCAGCGTTCTGCAACTGATGTTCCCCGTCTTCACCCAGATGGTGGTCGACCGCGTCATCGTAGATAACGACATCGGTTTGTTGAAAACCATTTTACTGGGGATGTTTGCCGCCATCATTTTCGTGCAACTCTCCACCCTGGCGCAGGAGTATCTCCTGGCCTTCGCGGCCGTGCGTCTGGACACGTCGATTCTCGATTTTCTGAGCCGCAAGCTTCTCTCTCTGCCGATGACCTATTTTACGAGCCGCCGCACGGGCGACATTCAGCGGCGCCTGGACGGAGCGCGCCAGGTCCGCCAATTCGCGGTCGGCCAGGGGATCGGCGCCTTACTGGCCATGATTTATCTGGTGGGGTCGCTCTGCCTGATGATGGTTTACAGTCCGTTCCTGACCCTGGCGTTTTTGGCTACCACGCCGCTCTACGCCGGACTCATGGTTTTTTCGGTCAAAGTCCTGCGCCCGCTCTTTGCCGGAGTGGAAGAGAGCCAGGGTAAATACAGCTCGCATCAAATCGACGCGATCAAGGGGATCGAGGCGGTGAAAGCGGCTTCGGCGGAAAGCGCCTTTCGCGACGCCATGCTAAACGAGTTTCTTTCCGTCTCGAAGAAGCTCTTCAAATCCAGCTTCATTGTCATGTCTTACGATAGCGTGCTGAACACCATCGGCATGCTTTCCACGGCCGTCTTCCTGTGGGTCGGCGCCACCCAGGTCATCCACGGCACGCTCAGCGTCGGTGGATTCGTGGCGTTCAGTTCGCTCACGGCCATGGCCTATGGCGGCATCCTGCGCACCCTGGGGGTCTGGGATTCCATGCAGCTGGCCTCGGTTTTGTTGAACCGGTTAAACGACATCTTCGAGCAGGAGCCGGAACAGGGGCACGACCGCTCGCGTCTCGTGCCGGTGCATAGCCTGGAAGGCCGGATCGAATTGCGCGGCGTCAGTTTCAAATACGGCGGGCCCGAATCACCCAACATCCTGGGCAACATCAGTCTCCAGCTCGCGCCGGGACAAATGGTAGCGCTGGTTGGGCGCAGTGGCTGCGGCAAGACCACCCTGATCAAGCTCATCGCCGGGCTGCTCGAGCCGACCGAGGGAACGATTCTGTTCGATAACGTGGACCTAAAGGCATTGAACTACCGCGACGTGCGGCGAAACATCGGGATGGTGTTGCAGGAAAACCACATGTTTAACGAGACGATCGCACGCAACATCGCCTTCGGTGATCCCGAGCCCGACCTCGACCGAGTGCTGGCGGCGGCGCAGGCGGCGGCCTCGCACGATTTCATCATGCGGCTGCCCTTAGGCTACGAAACTAAGATCGGCGAATCCGGCTTGTCGTTGTCCGGCGGCCAGAAACAGCGCATCGCCATTGCCCGCGCCATTTACAATAATCCGCCCGTCCTCATTTTTGACGAAGCCACCAGCGCGCTCGACACCGAATCGGAGCGCGCCATCCAGGATAACCTGGGACGCCTCATGACCGGCCGCACCACCATTGTGATTGCGCACCGGCTCAGCACCGTGCGCGAAGCGCATGCCATCGTCGTATTGGAGAAAGGGAGCGTTGCGGAAGTGGGCACGCACGACCAATTGATCGAGCAGCGCGGTCTTTACTATTATTTGTCCAGTCAACAGATGGGCATCTGATCCGATGAGCACACAGCCAGGCCAACGCGGTTCCCTTGACGTCGAGTCGGACATGCTGCCGCAGGATCCCCCGCCCTGGATCATTCGCTGGACCGCCTGGCTCCTGCTCGGTTTCGTCGGGTTCGCTCTCATCCTGGCCATTGTGATGAGGTTGCCCGAAACCGTGCGTTGTCCGTTTGTGCTGGTGCCGGCGACCGGCGCGGATTCCATCCAATCACCCCGCCAGGCGGTCATCACGAGCGTCTCCGTGACGGAGGGCCAGACGGTCAAGACGGGCGATGGGCTTTTTGTGCTGCGCTCCGATGAGATTCGCGGCTGGGACACCCTGCAACGCACCTTGAGCCAGGATTTGCACAGCAAGGAAGAGGGACTGCGCCAGTCCGATACCGCTTACGAGGCCCAACTGGAAATCAAGAAGGCGGAGATCGAACAGGCGAAAAGCGAAGTCGGTTTCCGCGAGAATCATGCGCGCACCAGCCGTGACCTGGTGAATCGAATTGAAAAGCTGGCCAAACAGGGCGGCGAATCGCAGATCGAGATCATCAAGTTGCGGCTGGAACTGGCCGGATCGGAGAAGGATCTGAGCGTGGCCCAGCGGACCGTGCAGCAAGTGACTCTCGATCAGCATCGCATCGAAACGGAGCATGCCCGGCAAAGGGGGGAACAGGTTTCGGAGATGGAGAACCTGAAAACACGACTGACCGCGCTCAAGGGCGACTTGGAGAACACGAAAGACAATCTCCTCACCGTGCGGAGCCCTTACGATGGCGTCGTCATTTCGCTGGAACAGCGGACCGCCGGCAGCGTGGTGCAGCAAGGGGCGGTGCTCTGCCAGCTTTCGCCGCAGGATGCTAAGCCGCGAGCGCGCCTCATCCTGAATGAGACGGGCCTGCCCAAGCTGCAGATCGACCAGAAGGTTCGCTACTTTTTCGACGCTTATCCCTTCCAGCGTTATGGCGCGATCAAAGGAAAGCTCGACTGGATCAGTCCATCGGCGGTGACTTCCAGTGATGGTCCGCATTTCGTAGCGCTCGCCTCACTCGACGAGAGTGGCGTTTTGCATTCGGGCAGGAAAAGTCTGCCCCTGCGCGTAGGCATGCGGGGCGATGCCCACATCATAGTGGGAGGCCGGAGTCCCATCGAGTATGTGCTCGAGCCGATTCATCAATTGCGCGAAAATATGAGCCAATAGGCTCGGTTGGATGCAAGAGCAGTTATCCAGGTTAAAGGTCGAAGACATCGCCACGAGCAACGAAGCGATGGCTCGTTGTCTGCAACTCGCGACGCTCGCCGCCAAATCCGAAGTGCCAGTGGTGCTGCTGGGCGAAACCGGCACGGGCAAGACGCTGCTCGCCCATGCCATCCATAATTCTTCGGCCCGCGCCTCCGGTCCGTTCATCTCCTTTAATGCCTCGGCCATGAGCGACACCCTGCTGGAGAGCCAGCTCTTCGGTCACGAACGCGGAGCCTTCACTGGCGCGCAACAAACTCTCAAGGGAAAGTTCGAACTGGCGGACGGAGGGACCATTTTTCTCGATGAGATTTCCGAGATGAGTCCGCTCGCGCAGGTCAAGATCCTGCGCGTGCTCGAATACGGCGAATTCGAGCGGCTCGGGTCGGAGCGGATGTTGACTTGCCACGCCCGCATCGTCTGCGCCTGCAATTGCTCGCTGCGCGAACGAGTCCGCCAGGGCAAGTTCCGGGAAGACCTGTTCCACCGGCTGAATGGACTCACCCTGCTCATCCCTCCGTTGCGGGAGCGCATCGAAGAACTTCCGGCGTTGATCGCGGCCGAACTGAGAGCTGCTGGTTTACAGGGAGGCAAGAACAT
>JBBRDU010000093.1:0-12531 GCA_038203615.1 Chthoniobacterales bacterium | reverse complement strand
GTAATGGGTGGCATTCACCGAGAAACTCGCGCCGATCGTAAAGAGCCGCACGGTCCTACCGGAGGCTGCCGGGAGAGAGTCGGCCGCGGATGAGGCGAGAGCCAGCGACAGGAGGATCAGGAGCGTGGGGAGCAAGCGCATGAGACTTTCTGCGGCGTCCACAGAGATATGTCGATTTCAGAGTATGTGTCGCCCGTTCAATGCAGAAGCGAAGCCGCCAGCCGCGACTCACATATGCGGAATCGCGGAGCGAGTCGGCGCTTTTCCTTCGGATCTGAACGTCAGGGTTCCGGCTTTGGCGAATAGGTCACGTCCGTCAATTTTTTGTGCGAGTCAGGATCGAGAAGGTCAAAAAGAAACCCGCATAGCTGTCCGTTGTCCTTGACGATCTTAACCAGCACGAGATTCGCTCCAGCCTGCAGATCGACGAGGGTCTGCTCCTGGCCCCAGGCAAGAGCCGCTGCTACCACATGGGTGATCACCGGTTTTCCGTTCACCCAAATCGTGCCGCCGCGATTGAATGCGGACGTCAGCAGAACACGCCGCGCTTTCGGACTCGTAATCCACGTGGCCGCGTAGCAGGCCGCGCTATCTTCGTCCTTATAGACGCGGAACAAATCGACTCCACCCTTCGCGTCATCCGAAACGACACTCCACTTCTGCTCGCCGCCGAAGGTGTCGGTGTAGTTCTTGGAGAGATCGACCCGCTTTTGCGCGATCTCCGTTTCAGGACCTGCCGCTTCCGTCTCGAGACGATTCTTGAATGGACCGATGACCGACCACGCGCGCAACGCCAGATTCTGCGTGCTGGATACGGTGATGCCGTTCACTTTGGCGCTATATTTGGCAACCCACGCCCCTTCCTCGATGTTCAGGCCGGGCACCAGGATATTCGCGTGGAATACGGCTTCGGGGGCGACCGGTCCATAGTCCAATTCCACCGGAGGGATCACTCTCGGCCCTGTGAATTCCACCTTTATTGTGCCCGACAGAGTTTTCCCGCTCAGATTCCTGGTCATCACACCGAGAGACTGGGCGTTCGCCTCCTTGTCGAACGCGCCCGGAGGACGCGGCACCAGGAGCATCGGCGCACTAATGTTGAGGAGCAAGGTATCGGTATCGATCACTTTTCCCGCGGCGTCCTCCAGTGAAAAGTCGGCGGTGATTCTGCCGATGGGCAGTTCGGCGGGAGGATTGAGCACAAATGACAGCGTTTGGTTGCTGCCCGGCGCGATCGAAACGGGAGCTTGCGACGGCGTGATGTTCCAACCCTCGGGGGCTCGGGCTTGCACGATGGCCTTCACCGGCTGCCGGCTCTTGTTGGTGACTTTGATCGTGGCCGTGTCGTGATCGAAGGCGGCGGTTTTGTCGGGCTGTTCCATCTGAGCGGCGATACTGACCTCCCCGATGGGAGCGAAGACCTCGATCTCTCGCAGCATTGGGACGGAAGGGATCGTGCGCCCATCGAGCGAGATCTCATCGGGTGCGAGGCCGAAGGTGGCCCGGCGAAAAACGATGCGCAGCCGGTCGCTGGTTACCGGGGCAAAGTGATTCACCCAGAAATTGTTGTCCTGGAGCCAAGTCATGCCTTTGGCGCCAATGACGGCGACGGGATCCGTCGGCGGAAGCGGGGTGCGCACCTCCGAAATGGTCTTCCAGTTTCCGTTTTGCCAGGCCTGCAAGTCGTAATCGAGCAGGGCACAATAGATATTGTCCGCCCGAACGCCGTGCAAGAACACCGTGTCAAACGTACGCGGGGTGGTCCACTGCAGATCAAGATTCTGCGGAGCCCCCGGCTTGAGAATCTCACCTCTCCACAGCAGGCTTCCAGAGGTATCGCCGTGGGGGCCTCCGGCATGGACGGTTTCCAGAATGCCGTTTTGCAGCACGCTGGTGTCGCTTTCGCTTTTGCCAGCGTAGGCAATTTTGGCGCTTGTGGCGATGTTACGGCCAAAGTCGAATTTTGGGAAAACAACATCGTCTCCGGGCTTGAGCAGCAGGTACGAGGGAAGTTGCGTGATGGTGAGGGATGCTTTGCCATCCTTCACCGGAATGGTCTTGGTATTGCCAAAGGCATCGGAGGTTTCGAGTTTGTCGCCACCACTAACGTTGACCACCAGGGGCATATCCAGGGTGCCAAGGTTGCGGATGATCACGAGCGGACCTCTGGCGCCGTCATAGCGCAAACCCATCAGCATATCGGCGCCGGAGCTGCCGAAATCGACCGCTCCCATGTATTTCCGATCTTTTGTCAGCGCCTCGCGTGTTCTGAGCGCCAGCGCTGCCGGATGCGGTCCGGCTCCGCACCATACATAGCTTGGAACCGAGACATAGCCGCCTTCATTGAGATAGTACAGATTGTTATGTTCCGGTGGAACACCCAGGGTCTGAAGTAAATCGAGGTGCAACGTGACTCGTACCGCCTGGGCGCCGGGCAGCAACCCGATCGTGCGAAGGCCGCTGACGCAACGCTCGGTCTGCCAGATGGCCTTTTTTTCGTCTCCGTATTGAGCCATCAGCTTGTGGAGTTCTTTAAACTTCCAGCGCCAGTGCTCTGGCGAAATGCTCTCGTTGCCCTCGTAGTCGTGGATGGTCAGGATATCGCAGACCCTGGCTCCGCCGGCCTCATAGAAGCCCTTGTACCAAGGCAACTGAATGCCGCACACGGAGGGGCCCATCACCTGCGCCTGGGGATCAATCTCCTTGATCATCTTGTAGACAGGTGCGGCGAGGGTGACAAACTCATCCGGTTTTATGCTGAAGTTCGGCTCGTTGAAGAGTTCGTAACGCGCAACCCGCCCTTTGAATCTTTCAATCAGAGGACGGATCTTCTCGGGCGTGAAATCGTCCTTCTTATCCGTTAATTGGATCGACCAGGTGGTTCCGTATTTTTGAGCCGCGGAAACGTCTTTCTCGAAGCCCTCCATGGTCTTCGGATCATCAAGCTTGGCCAGGGGAACCGAGAGCCGGACATTATTCAGGCCACAAAACATCTGGCGCGGCGCATCGTTCCAACCTTTCCAAAACTCGTCGATTTTCACCGGCATATTGGCGTACTGCGGAGTGACTCCGAACATTTCAGACACGCCGCCGAGATCTTCGCCTCCTACCTTCATTTGTACCTCGACGACATACCAACCGTAGCGCGTCGGCGTGAAGGTAATCGGCACCCTTGCTTCGACGCCGTTTTCCAGCGCCAGCCTGGCGTTGCCTTCGCCGATGGTGCTTTTTGATAGATCGTAGATGTGATAGGCCACATCCATCTGTGACACATTGCGATTCGCCGCCGGCAAAACGAAATCAGCCTCGATGGGAGCGAACTCGTGCGTCACGTTGTACGGCGTTTTGCTTTCGAGTTTTGGCGTCAGGCCCAGCATCAGGGTGCTATGCTTCTTCACCTGCCTCAGATTCGGATCCAGGAAGTTGGGATCGAGGCGCATGACGGTGGGCCGAAAATGGTAACGCGAGAAATTCAGCCCCAGAGGATCCTGAAATACGACTGCTGCGATCCAGAGGCGGTCATCAGGTGCGATGGCCATCGGAGCGTAGTTACCGTTGAACCAGACATCCCCAAATTGGAACTGGCCCGCCCGCTGGAGCACCTGCCTGCCATCCACCGTGTATTTCAGAATCAAGCCGGGATTACTCCACGTCAGCGAGTAAACATTCCCCTTCGAGTCCACGCTGACACTGTAGAGCGGTTCCGAGCCGTCCGGGTTGCGCGTTACCTTGCTGTTCTCCGCTCCGATGGTCTTGAGCGGTTTGCCGGCGTCGTCGAAGATGTAGATGCTGTTTTTAGCCGCCGCGATCACATAAAAATGGCCATTCTTATCGACTGTCATGTGCTGCACATCCCCAAGCTTTTGTGGCAAGGCAATGTGCTGTGGCTCTCCCCCTTCCGGATCAAGCAACAGAATCTCGTCTCCGCCGATCTCCTGCCAACCTTTGCGCGGAATCTGGATCTTCATACCCGCGATGGCCGCGATCCGTTCCTTGCCGTTGACCACATCCAGCGCAACGCTGGTCGCTGCGGGCAGCGCGTGATCACGGATCTTCTTTCCGTCGGGACCGTACTGCCGCACAAAATCAAGGAGCGGAAACGTGACAAACACGTTGCCTTTTGAATCCACGGCCAGCCGCATGGGCTGGCCCGTCTTATCCGCGGGTAGATCGTCGCCCAGCGGAAACTGGCTGATGAAATCGCCATTGCGGGAAAACTTCTGCACACGGGCAATCCCCGTGTATTCGCTTGTCCGGCCCGCCTTGATCGTTCCTCCAGCCTCCAGGGTGTAGAGCTGTCCCTGTGGGTTAAAGGTCAAGTCGCGCAGAATTGTGAACTCGCCGGGCAGGGTACCCTGCCCGCCAAAGACAAGGTCCGCCCCCTGGCTCCGACCGGTCTTTGCCTCCAGGCGGTGGATCGCTGTAAGCAGGAGAAAACTGGCTGCAATCGCGACCCAGATCGGAGAAAGAAAGGAACGTTTCCGTTGGAGCGTTTGTGACGGGAGGGGGTGGACGAGAGAATGGCGGGAGCGAGGGAACATGGGAGTGTGCACGGGCCGGGCTTGGGGGTGAATGCGATCGACGGCAAAATGCGATCGACGGCAAAAATGCCCGCCTTGCATCATCCCGTCCACCCATCCATTTGGGTGGGGAGGGTAACGGCTGCCTTATCGCAAGATCACTACCTCCACGGAATATTTGTTGGGTGGAGCACCATCGAAGGCCTCCTGGCACGCCATGCCGGGCCTTCGAGAAATCCCCGCATCGAGAAGAACGCGCTTGCCAATTCATCTACGCTTGCACAACTTTGGACAGCGTCCGTGCAACATTGGAAGCTACGCAGTATTACGCCATCTACTTACTCTGTTGATCGTGAACGGTGCTCCTCAGGTCCAGAATCGCGGGCTTCCCCGACGAATGGTTCAATCATTCTACCGCGCAATTCTTGCCATCGCGCTCGTTGCGTCGGCCTCAGCGGCGATGGCGGCTGGCCAGATCAATGTCCTGCACATTATTTCCGACGATCTCGCGGCTCGACTGGGCTGCTACGGTGATCCGCTCGTCAAGACGCCCAACATCGACCGGCTTGCCGCTCGCGGGGTGAAGTTCGATCGCGCCTATTGCCAGTACGCCCTTTGCAATCCCAGCCGGTCATCGTTCTTGACGGGACTGAGGCCCGACAAGACGCAGGTGTTCGATCAGACCGCCCAATTTCGAAAAAAGCATCCCAACACCATCACCCTTCCGCAGAGCTTCCGCAGGGCGCGCTATCTGGTGTCGCGGGTGGGGAAGATCTTTCAAATGGATATCCCCGGCGAGATCGGCACCAGCGGGATGGACGACGCGAAGTCCTGGGACACCGTCGTGAATCCGAAGGGCCGGGATGTGACTGTCGACCGGGCGGCGATCCAGGTTCTTGCGAAGGGACCAAGCTGGAATACCATCACCAAGGGCAATCAGCTCCTCAGCCGCATGGGCGGAACCCTGGGCTGGCTGGCCGACGATGGCGCGGATGTGCAGGAGACCGACGGCCAGGCCGTCGTCGCGGCGACGCAGTATCTTAGTGCCCGCTCAAGGGACCATAAGCCGTTTTACCTGGCGGTGGGCTTCGTCCGCCCCCACACGCCTTTCGTCGCACCAAAGTCGTATTTTGCGATGTATCCGTTGAGCGAGATTGTGCTGCCAGTGGTGCCGCCGTTCCCGCTGCAGCTTTTTCCCCGAGCCGCGCTGGCCACCCGGACCCCGATCGAAATGGCGATGACCGACGATCTGCGGCGTAGCGCCATTCAAGGCTACGACGCCACGATCACATTTATGGATGCTCAGGTCGGCTTGCTTCTCGATGCGCTCGATCGCCTGAACCTCTCCGGAAATACGATCGTCGTTTTTCACAGCGACCACGGTTTTCACCTCGGCGAGAAAGGCCTGTGGCAAAAAGAGAGCCTCTTCGAGGAATGCGCTCGTGTGCCCCTCATCATCGCTCAGCCCAGTGGAGTGAACGCCGGGCAGACTTGCTCGCGGACTGTGGAGTTGGTGGATTTGTACAAGACGCTGACGGACCTTTGCGGGGTGGCGGCAGATCCACAGGTGCAGGGCGATAGCATGACTCCATTGCTCAACGATCCGGCGGCGCCGTGGCTGCACGCCGCGTTTACCCAGGTCTCTCGACTCAAAGTCCAAGGCATTTCAGACCCGATGATGGGACGGAGCGTCCGCAATGAGCGTTGGCGCTATACCGAGTGGAAGCTCGGCGAGGAAGGCGTTGAACTTTACGACCACGAGGCCGATCCCGAGGAGATGCACAACCTGGCCGTCGATCCCGACCAGGCGGACGTGGTCGCGCAGATGAAAGCGCTGCTCCGGGCGGGGGGAGACTAGCCCGGCCCAGTGCCATGCATGCCCACGATCCGCTGCACGCCCGTTTCCCACTTTGATGCCGGACAGCCAACTCGTGAGCCGTCCGAACAAGGTAAATCGATAGCGCGGGGGCGCCGAGCAATTCATTTGCTCCCGCGAATAAATTCGCGGCTACGTAGCAGCGAATTCATTCGCTGGGCGGTTCCGCGGGAGGGAGCAATGCAGTCGTAGCGACCGGTTCCGCGAATGAATTCGCGGTTACCCCGGGATGGCCCATGGACCCCTTTCGGGATACGCGCGTGCTGGATGGTGGCGAGGCGGTCGAGCAATGACTCGGAGTCTCGATCGACGGTGAGCAGCGCGCGAGCGAGAGAAGCAGAAATACTTTGTCTCTTTGCCGGACGTGCCCGGCGGCTATGCTCGCCGGACATGGAGCACTTGCTCGACACGGCGCTGCCGGCGATTCCCGTCGGCGTGGCGCATCGCCGCCAACGAACGCTTTCCGCCATCGCTGACCAGTGCGTGGCTGCGTGGCGACGCGCCAGGCTGCCATCGAGAGGAATCAAGCGCGGCGTGCTCCTGGCGGTCACCTTGGGCGCCGCGGCTTGCCGGCCGGCGGCCCCGGCCACCGGGCCGCTGGCGCAGCAGGCGTACGTGTGGCAGCGCGTGTGGACGACCGAGGTGCGCGCCGCTATCGAGCGGGCTCAGCCGATGGAAGGCTTCGGCGTGTTTGCGGCCGAGATCTCGCTGGCGGAGAAGAAAGTCACGCGGCCCCCGGTGAACTACGCCGCGCTCAAGGGCACGGGAAAACCGATGGCGCCGGTCATCCGCGTCGAGCCTTACTTTGGGCCTTTTCGGGAGGATGATCCGGCCACGCGACTGCTCGTCGAGACCGCCCGGGAACGGATCGCCGAGTGGCGCCAAAACGGGATCGAGCCGGTGGAACTGCAGCTTGATTTCGATTGCGCGGATTCGAAGCTCGACGGTTATCGCGTCTGGCTGCGCGCGCTGCGCGAAGCGGTGCGTCCGCTGCCGGTGTGCCCGACCACCCTGCCCAGTTGGCTCGCTCGATCGGAGTTTGCGGCGCTCGCGCGGGAGAGCGGGCGCTTTGTTCTGCAGGTGCACTGCGTGGCGCCGCCGCGGCAGCTCGCGGATGCACAACGGAGGCTCACGGATCCGGTCCAGGCCGCAAAGTGGGTGGCGCAGGCCGGCCGGCTGGGCGTGCCGTTCCGCGTGGCGCTCCCGACCTATGCGTATCTCGTCGCCTTCGATGCGCAGGGAAAAGTGCGCGGGGTCTCGGCGGAAGGCCCGTCGTCGCGCTGGCCGGACGATACGCGCGTGGTGCGCTGGGAAGCCGATCCGGGTGAACTCGCGGAACTCGTGGCGCAGTGGACTCGCGGCCGCCCGGCGGCCATGACCGGCGTGATCTGGTACCGCCTGCCGGTGGCCGGCGACACGCTCAACTGGCGCTGGCCCACGCTGGCGGCGGTGATGCAGGGTCGCGCGCCGCGCCGGGATTTGCGCGTCGAGGCCTCCGCGGCGCAGCCGAGTGAGATCGTCGCGATCAATGGCGGCGAGCGCGACGAACCGCTGCCGGAAACGGTGGAAGCGAGCTGGAGCGGCGCGCGCTTCGTCGCCGCCGACGCGCTCGAAGGCTACGATCTCGAACGCCCGGCGGAGGACCGCGTACGCTTCATCCGTCAGCCCGCCGCGGGTCTTTCGCGCTTGCCTCCCGGTGCACAGCGGTCTATCGGCTGGATTCGCTGTGAAAACCCTACATCGATTCGGATCAGCCCTGGCGCTCGCCCTGACGCTGGGAGCGCCGCTGGCGCTGGGAACAGGTATTGAGTCGCCGGTTCGCTGGATCGAGCAGCCCAACCCAGCCGCCGAGCAGTCCAAGCCGATCTTGCTCCAGGCCCCGGAGTTTTATTTCGAGCTCGAGGTCAAGCGCATCGCCGCCGAGCTGAATCCCGGAGTAAAACCCGGGCCGGACCTCACGACGGCCGACGCAGATGCGGCGGAATTTAAAGAAGCGATCGAGAAGAAGGTCATCGTTCCGCCGGATCGCGCGGCGGCGGAGGCCGCGAATGGGGCGATGCGCAAGATGATCGACTGGACGGCGGATGCCACGGCAGACGCGGCGAAGAAACCGCCGGAACCCGGCGCGGAATTTGGCAGCGAGTTTGCGGACTATCATCGCGGCGCGCTCGCCTTTCACCGCGAGGGCAGCGAGGCGGCGAACGCGGCGTGGAAGGCGCTGCTGGAGCGGCCCGCCGCCGAGCGCCACTACCGCACCATCTGGGCGATGTACATGTTTGGCCGGCAGGCGATCGAGGACAAGAAGTGGGACGAGGCGCACGCCTGGTTTTCGAAGACGCGCGAGGCGGGGCGCGCGGGCTTTGCCGATGCGGTGGGGCTCGTGGCCGGCGCCTGCGGATGGGATGCCTATGCGCACCTGCAGGAGGAGCACTATCTTGAGGCGGCGAAGCTGTATTTCACCCAGCTCGCCGGCAGCGATATCAGCGCGGTCAATTCGTTGCGCGTGGTGATGGACGAGGTCTTCAAGGAGGGCGCCGATCTCGCCCCGCTGGCGCGCGACCCGATTTTTCAGCGCCTCGGCATCGCCGGCGCGGTCTGTGGAATGTCGCCCTTCACCGATTCCCGCTACACCGAGGACAGGGATCAGAAAGACATCGGTTTCCAATGGCTGCACGCGCTGGAGGCGGCCAATGTGAAAAACCTGCACGACGCGGATCGCGTGGCGTGGATGGCCTACGCGCGCGGCGACTACGCGCGGGCGCAGCGCTGGCTGGCACGCGCCGATGCCAATGCGCCATTCGCGCTCTGGCTGCGGGCGAAGTTCGCGCTGCGCGAGGGCAAGATCGACGCCGCCACGAATCTGCTCGCCGCGGCCGTGGTGAAGCTGCCGGTCGAAACGGAGATCGGGGCCTACACGGTTGCATCCTACAATCTCCCGCCGCGCGACTGTGCCCATGGCGACCTCGGCCTCTTGCGGCTGAGCCGCTCGGAATTCCTGGCCGCGTTCCGCCTTTTCCTCGACGGCGGACTTTACTCCGACGCGTTCTATGTCGCCGACGGCGTGCTCACGCTGGATGAGCTGAAGACGTACCTGGAGCGCGAGGGGGCGAAGCTCCCGAAGCCGCCCGCGGAAGGCCAGCCCGACGAGCGCCCCTGGCACTTTTACTATTACGAAAACCCGGAACGCACCCTGCGCGCAATCCTCGGCAGCCGGCTCGTGCGGCTGGGCCGCTATGCCGAGGCGCGCCCTTGGTTCGACAAGGAGGCGCAGCCGTTTCTCGATGAATTCAGCGCGCAGCTCGAACGCGCCAAACGCCAGGGCGCGAGCAAGGACGAACAGCGCGACGGATATTGGAAGGCGGCAAAAATCATGGCCCTGCACGGGGAGCAACTTGCGGATTATTTCGACCCGGTAAGCATGGCGCAGCGAACGAGTGGGCGCCAGGTGGACACCGGCAGCTACCCGGAATTCTTCATCAAATACGGCAAGGCCGACCGCTTCGTGCCGCCACTCGCGAAACTCGAGCAGCAGCGGATCAAGGCCAATGCGAAACCCGAACTGCGCCGCCACTATTCCAACTATATCGCCGCCGATCTCGGCATGCGTTCAGCCGCGCTCATGCCCGACAATGACGACGAGACCGCGCTGCGCCTCAACACGATCGGACTTTGGTTGAAGGAGGGCGACGATGCTCCGGCGGACCGCATCTATCAAGCGATCGAGCGTCGTTGTGCCAAGACCGACTTGGGCAAAGCCGCGATCAAACGTCATTGGTTCGTCCCCGGCGAAGAGGAGCCGCTGGAAGACAAGTAAGCCTGAATCCGGAAATGGAGACCACGGATTTCGCGGACGGCATGGCGCCCGTAGCGCCTGGAATGCGCGCCATCTGCGAAATCCGCGGTTATTCCCCTCCCAGTTTTTAGGCTAATTCCTTTCGACCATCCGTTCAAAGGCGTTCACTTGCCCTTTTTTCCTCGGCTTTTCCCCTTGCCCGTAGCCGGTTTTTTGGGCTTATGCGCTGGCTTCTTTACCGTGGGTTCAGCTTTCTGTTTCTTCGGCTTGGCGCTCTCTGTCTTGTCCTGCTCCTTTTGCCGTTTGTCTTCATCGCGCCGCATTTCGGTGAGCGCATCGATCATCCTCTGAGACCAGCCCGCAGTTTCCTGCTCGAGCACCCGCTCCGTGAGCTCGACGAGCATCGCCTTATTGCGCGGATCGCGCTTTTCAAATGCGGAAAAACCTGTCCACCACGACTTCACATCGGCCAGATCTCCCTTGGCGCGATTATACAGGGCCACGGTCTCTTCGGTCTGGTAATTCTTGAGATAGGTTATGAAGGCGGTCGCCAGGGCGGTGCTAACAGCCACCCAAATCTCCATATACAAGGCGGCCAATACTGTGCCGGCGCCGCCGCAAACCAGGCTCAAAATAGTCAGCCAGAAATGCTGGCGGCCCCGCCTGATCGCGCGCCCGGAATAAAACCCGAATTGGTGGTTTAGGCGCAGTTCGATATATTGTTCGGCCGTTAGGATTGAAAGGCCGTCATCCGTAGCTGGCTCTGGCAATTCTGCCGGATAGTTCTTCAAACCAATTTTACGCATCTCCGTCTGAGTCAGGCGCTGATTGATGGTCTTCAATTGCTCGATGAGATGCACTTCCGGTGATGTGCCCTTCAACACGCTTTCCCCGTAGCCGCCAGCCCGGGAGCGATATCGAAATATCTGGCCGCGCACTGCCTCGGCAGCTCCGCGCAGCAGGATCCATTTGTCACCGAACTTGAACTGATGGGATATGCCCAGCAAGACGGCCGTAATTACCGGGATGACCACAATCGCGTTGTGCAGGTAAACATCCCATGACTTCATGTCGATGCCCAGGAGCTCCGCTTCCGACGTCGCAGGTTCCCATTGCTTTTTCAGCACCGCGAGCGTGACGCCCAAAACGCCGAGAAGCACGATCGACATCTGCAGACGGCCGAATATCTTCTGAAAGCGGACGGCATTTAGGTCATAGTTTGTCAGGCGCTCCCAGGCTTCCAGAAGCGGCCTCTGTGCATCGCATCTCGAGCCCAGGATTTTTTCGAATGCGGCCGCCGTTTCCGACGCCGGGAATTTATGCAAGTCAGCCGTGCGGGCAATCGCTGCCATGTCCGGGTCGCTCAGGCAGATCAGCTCTTCACTGAAGCCACCGGTCTCCTCGAGAGCAACGACCGTCCACCCGGCTTGGACCGCTCGCAAGACCTCGGCCTTGGTCTTTGGCCCGCCACCCGCCACGAGGGCGATGACCATGCTGGTGTTGGCCAGGGCCGTGGCGATGGCAAACATGACATCGATCTCGCTCCCCCAAGCCTCGCTTTGGGAAAGCACGAAATGGGAGTGGTGCGCATCGAGTTCTGCCGCGTCCTCGACACCGGCCAACGGGTCGCCACCTGGGTACCTGGCTTTGCCAAGGGGAGCCACGCCGAGCAAAATCGGCCGCTTGGGTTGGCAGTCGGCCACTTCGCCCGCGATCGCCATGACGCCAGACGCCGTGCCGCCATCGATGATCAGGCCATCGCGTTGCGCGATCACGGGCATGATCGAACGCATAAAGGTCGCGCGCAAGGTCTCGGCAATGGCCGGGCTGAGGCTTTCCGCGCCACCGAAAATCATCACGACCAAAGGCCGCGCCGTGATTCCCAACGCTTCCACCAGAGCCTTGCCCGTCGCATCGGGATCGGCCATCGCCAACACCGCTTTGCGGCCATTTGAAAACTCAATCGTAGTGACGGTCGTGTGTGGTTCAGGCATTGGGTTTGATGAGTTGAACGATCCGCTCGACGAGCGCGTCTGGATTCTCGTCCCCGCGAAACTCCCGTTCGTACTGAAGGCTGGTCAACCTTGGAATTGCGGATTAACGCTCTCCGGAAACAGCCGAAAGAAAAATAGGTTTTCCGCCGTGGCTTTGTAGCTGTGGCTAAGAAAGACAGTGAACGCATCCATGGCCAACCTTTGCCGTCTAGGGAAACGCTGATTTAATCGACCCAACGGAGAGTTAACGATTGATGCGACGGGTCGGTTTTGTTAGTTTGAGGGATGTTGAGCCAATCCAGTTTCGCGAGTGCCGAATTTCTTGCCAAGAAGAAGGTGACGCGGCGG
>JBBRDU010000092.1:0-12718 GCA_038203615.1 Chthoniobacterales bacterium | reverse complement strand
CTCCTTTCGTGTAAACGCTCCAGCGTCCGGTCGAAGTGCGTCGCGCATCGATCGCCACCACCACTGCCTGCGAACCGAACTCGTCGCGCAACTCCCCGATTAATTCCGGACGCCGCACGGCCCCGGTGTTGATACTGACCTTGTCCGCGCCGGCCAGCAAAATCTCCCGCGCATCGCTGACCGAGCGAATGCCACCACCCACGGTCAGTGGAATAAACACTTCACGCGCGGTCCGTGTCACTACGTCGGTCATAATAGCGCGTCCGTCGCTCGAGGCGGTGATGTCGAGAAACACCAGTTCGTCGGCCGATTGCTCATTGTAACGGCGCGCCAGTTCGACGGGATCGCCGGCATCGCTCAGGCCGACAAAATTCACGCCTTTGACCACGCGACCAGCATCCACGTCCAGGCAGGGAATGATTCGCTTGGCCAGCATTGTTGTTTCAGAACTGGATGAACCGACGGATCAGGGCGAGGCCGAGCGGACCCGATTTCTCCGGATGAAATTGTACTCCGAAAATGTGGCCCGACGCGAAAGCCGCGGTGAAAGGCGCCCCGTAACAACACGTCGCTAGGGTGCCTTCCGTCACAGGAAGAAAGTAGCTGTGCGCAAAATAGACATACCGGCTAGGCATTGGATCAGGAAACCAACGTGACGGACGGGAGATCGTGATGTCGCTCCAGCCCATGTGAGGAACACGCGCTTCTTGCGGAAAACGCTCGATCGTGCCCGGGAAAAGCCCCAGACCTTCCACTTCAGGCGCCTCCGCGCTTCGTTCAAACAACGCCTGCAAGCCGAGACAAATCCCGAGGAACGGAACGCCGGACCGCAGTTGTTGCCGGAGCGTTTCGCGCACGCCCAGCTGGTCCAGCGCGCGCATCATCTGGCCGAAATGTCCGACGCCGGGCAGAATGATTTTCGAGCCGCGCTTCAATGCGGCGGAGTCGCGCACTACCTCATAAGCTGCGCCGATGTGATCGAGCGCATTCTCCACGGAACGGAGGTTGCCGGCGCCATAATCAAAAATGGCAGTCATAACAAACCTTTGGTGGAAGGCAGTTGCTCTTTGAGCCGCTCGTCGATCGAACAGGCATAACGCAGGGCGCGCGCAAAACATTTGAAGAGCGCCTCAATTTTGTGATGGCTGGAGCGGCCATGCATGATCTTCAAGTGCACGTTGGCGCGAGCGTGCTGCACGAACGCTTCAAAGAAATCTGGCAGCAGTTCCACCGTCAGATCGCCGACCCGACGGGCGCGCACGCGATCCTCATAAACCAAAGCGGATCGGCCGCCCAGGTCGACCGCTACCACGGCCAGCGTTTCATCCATGGGCAATACAAAATATCCGGCCCGATTAATGCCCACCTGATCGCCGAGGGCGCGCCCGAAAAGTTGTCCCAGCACAATGCCGACGTCTTCCACCGTATGATGCTGATCCACCTTAAGATCGCCGACCGCCTGCAGGTCCAGATCGAACCCGCCATGCTTCGCAAAAAGCTCCAGCATGTGGTCAAAGAAATGGATGCCCGTGGAAATCCGGTATTGGCCGTGCCCATCCAGCACAAGGCGACCGGAGATCTGTGTTTCCTTCGTGTTTCGCTCAATCGCAGCTTCTCGCATCAGAGTACTCCTTCAATCTCATTCACACTTTTGATGATTGCGACCGCGCCTTCGGCGCGGAACGCCTGCATCAACGGCTCCTGTTTCGATTCCGTGATCCCAATAAAAGAGACGCCAGCGGCGCGCGCGCTGCGCGCGTCATCGATATTGTCGCCCACATAGGTCAAAGCCGCTCCCCTGTGCACTTCTGCGATGGCCCTCAATCCGTCCGGGGCCGGTTTGGCCCGGGCCACATCTTCTTCCGCGATGATGGGATGCCAGTGAATGGCCGGAGCAAAACGCGCGAGAGTCAGATTGACCTCGGCGCGCGGCCGGCCCGTGAACAAGGCTAGCGTGTAACGACTAGTTAGGCGAGTAAGCAAATCGTCGGCCGGGATCCAGTGCTCCCGTGCGATCAGCCCGTCATTGTTGGATCCAAGAAAGTATGATTGGAAGACAGCCACGACATCCCGATAGGTCACGTTCTGCTGAGCCGTGTCCACGATCAGTTGTTGCGAAAGAGCCCAGTCGTTATTCCAGCCGCCCGCCTGTTTGTACTGCTCGATGGTCTCCCGCGAAACAGTCTTTCCCGTAAAATGCTCCACGGTGGCGGCAATGGTCGCCAGATACGAATCGCTGACGTCCGCGAGGACTCCATCCATATCAAATACCAGGACCGATGGCTTCGTCATGGCTCCGCCTCCGTTGCATCCTCCCCACCGCGCCAGATTCGCTCCAGCCCCGCCAGAAACCGGTTCGTCTGTTCCCGCGTCCCGACCGTCACGCGCACGCAGCCTTTGATTTCATGACTCCGATCGCGCACCAGAACTCCAGCCGCGCCAAGTTTTTCGCGGACTTCCTCCCCGCGATCGCCCAGCCGCATTAGGACGAAGTTGGCATCGCTGCGATAAAAGGGAATGCCTAATCGGTCCAGACCAGCATAGAGAACCTCGCGGGCGTCCAGCACCTCCCGAACGTACTGCGAAATGTACTTTGGATCAGACAGGGCGGCCCGCACGGCCATGGCCGCCAGGATGTTGACGCTATAAGGCGATTGCGCTTTATGCACAAAAGAGAGGTTGCGCGCATCGGACAAAAGGCAGCCCAGGCGCATCCCGGCCATCCCGTAGGCCTTGGAAAAAGTGCGGCTCACAAAAAGATTCGGAAACCGGCGCGTCAGGGGCAGGGCGGTCACGCCGAAGAATTCGTAGTAGGCCTCATCCAACAAAATCGCGGCGGCGGGAGCGCGGGCCGCAATCTTTTCGATGACATCCAGCCCGATGCCCGTGCCGGTCGGATTGTTGGGATTGGAAATGAGCACCGCGCGCGTGCCCTCATCAATCGTCTCCAACAATTCCTCGAGAGGAAAGGCGAGCGTTTCCGCCCGGTAGAAGATTTCGCGGATGGTTGCCCCGGCCAACTCGGCATAAAAGCGATACATGGCGTAAGAGGGCTGCAGAATGATCACGTCTTCCCCGGCATCGACGAAGGTATTGATCAAAAGCTGAACCGCTTCATCCGTGCCGTTGGTCAGGAGCAGCTCCGCTTCGCTGACCCCGAAGTGCGCGGCCAGCTCCGTGCGCGTGGCCGCGTATTCCGGATAAATGGAAAGCCGATCGGCATTGAGCTGCTGACGCAGGAAAGCGGCCACGTGAGATGAACAGCCCACCGTGTTTTCGTTGAAATCGAGCCGGAGCTTCCCGGCGCGTCCTTCGGTCGGTGGGGAATAAGCCTTCATCCGCTCGACCGCGCGGCGCGGACGCAATGCCTTACTCATGGAAACGTGCCTCCACCGAACGGGCGTGCGCTTCCAATCCCTCGGCCCGCGCCAGGGTCGTGATCGTGGCCGACACTTCCCGCAGTGCATCAGCCGAAAGTTCCTGCACCGAAATCACTTTCACAAAGTCGGCGGCCGAAAGTCCCCCGCGCAGGCGCGCCGCGCCCGACGTTGGCAGCACATGATTCGGACCACTCGCATAATCACCTGCCGCTTCCGGACTATGTGGGCCGATGAAAACGCCGCCCGCGTGCTCGACCTTCTCGAGCAGAGCTGCATCGTCGATACTCAAATGCTCCGGCGCGTAACGATTACTGAACGCCATGGCCTGATCCATGGAGTCGACCACGACGATGGCGCCGTTGCGCTCGATGGCCTCGCGCGCCACGGCCACCGTGGGTAGATCGCGCAGCTGTATTTCAATTTCCTCGGCCACCGCCACGGCGAGCGATGAGGAGATCGTTAACAAGACCGCGCTCGCCTCCACGTCATGTTCCGCCTGGGCCAGCATATCCGCAGCGATCCAGGCGGGGTTGCCGCCGCGCGCTACGATCAGGATCTCGGTGGGGCCGGCCACAAAATCGATTCCCACTTCCCCGGCCAGCAGTTTCTTGGCGGCAGCCACATAAACGTTCCCCGGGCCCACCATGCGATCGGCCCGCGGCACGGTCTCCGTTCCCAGCGCGAATGCCGCAATGGCATGCGCTCCACCGAGGAGGAAAACATTCTGCTGCCCGAGCAAGGCAGCCGTTCCCAACAGTTCGGGGACCGCCTTCGGGGTAGTGACACAAATGTTTCGCACCCCGGCCACCTGAGCCGGGATCACCGTCATGAGCAGCGTCGAAATGAGTGGGTAACGGCCGGCCGGCACGTAGGCGCAGACGGTTTCCAGCGGCCTAACGATTTGGCCAAGGCGTCGTCCCGGAGAGGCCTCCGCCATCGAGGAAGCGGGCAACTGTCGCTCCGCCACGGAGCGGATATTGGCCGAGGCGGTCTGGATCGCTTCCCGCAGTTGCGCATTTAAGCTCGCTTCCGCGGCCGCGAGTTCCGCGGGTGCCACCAGGAAGGACTCACGATCGAATCCATCAAACTCTCGCGCATAACGAAGCAAGGCCCGATCACCATTGGCGCGCACGTCGTCAATGATTTGACGGACGACATCTTCCACTTCACCGAGTCGAATCGCTTTTCGCGTGAGCAAATCTCGGGCGGCGCTCGATGATAGGATTCGAATCATGGCGCTACAGAACGATCTTGTTCAGCGGATACTCGACGATGCCCTGGGCGCCCGCCTCTTTCAGCCGCGGGATGATGTGACGCACGGTCGATTCATCCAACACCGTGTTGAGGGCCAGCCATCCTTCATCGCTCAGCTGCGAGATGGTCGGTTTCTTTAGGGCGGGCAGGATAGCCAGCACCGCCGATAGATTGTCGCGGAGAACATTCAACATTAAACCGACTTTTCCGAGCGCGTTGATGGCCCCTTCCAAAAGCATTTTAATGTCATCGAGCTTGCGTCTCTTCCATTCCTCACGCACCGAATCAATATTTCCAATCAGCTGCGTATTGGATTCGAGCACCGTTTCAATGATGCGCAGATTGCTCGCGCGCAAAGACGCTCCCGTTTCCGTAACTTCCACGATGGCATCGGCCAGCACCGGCGGCTTCACCTCGGTCGCGCCCCAGCTGAATTCCACCTTGGCCGTGACGCCATTGCGCTGGAGATAACGTTTCGTTGTTTCCACCAGTTCCGTGGCGATGATTTTTCCTTCCAGATCCTGCACGGACTTGAAGATGGACGATTCCGGCACGGCCAGGACCCAACGGACCTTGCCGAAACTCTGCTTGGCGTAAATCAGGTCGCACAAGGTTTCGACTCGCGCGCCGCTTTCCTCCACCCAGTCTCGTCCCGTTAGGCCGGCGTCGAGTACCCCATCCTCGACGTAGCGCGCCATTTCCTGGGCGCGAATGAGCATGCACTCGATTTCTTCATCGTCGATGGAGGGGAAATACGAACGACTGCTCGTCCGGATATTGAACCCGGCTTTACGAAATAGTTCGATGGTGGCCTGCTCGAGGCTGCCTTTTGGAATGCCCAGTTTGAGTTTCATTTCGCACCTCCATAAACGGCGCGCGGATCGAAAGTTCGCGCCTCCGTTTCGATCCAGCGATCCCCGTCCAGTTTTCGATAAAAACAACTTTGGTAGCCTTCGTGGCAAACCCCCGGCCCGGTCGCGTTCACCCGGATCAGCAAACAATCCTGATCGCAATCGGTCGTCACTTCGCGCACCGCCAGACCGTGCCCGGACGTTTCGCCTTTGACCCAAAGAACGTTGCGCGATCGGCTGAAAAACGTGACCTGGCCGGTGGCCATGGTGCGCTGGAAGGCCTCCTCGTTCATGAAGCCAACCATGAGGACGCGCTGGGTCGTGGCGTCCTGGATGACGGCCGGCAGGATCCCGTTCAATTTGGAATAATTAAGATTCATGTGGGAAATAAAAAACCCGCGAACCATCTCGGTGCGCGGGTCTCATGCTCGTTGTTAGGGTAAAATACTAATCGAGCACAAGCCCACCGGTGGCGTGCACGTGATGGTGGTGATGACTGTGCCCGAACATGTTTGGACCTTAACAGCGTTCAGCCAGAGCGAAAGCGAAAATTTTCCCTCGACCAACGATGATCTCCGGCACGGGCGCGGGCGCCGCTCTTCTCTGTCGTCCGTGCCGGCTTTGGCAAGGATCTCCAGTTTTGTTTGCAACTCCAAAAACCGTTGCTCACCTTTCACTGGTTTGGGATGAATGTTCACGTGGACGCGCGGCGTTATTTGCTTCAAACAGCGGCTCGGGCTGCGGCCCTTCTCCTGCGACGACCTGGATGTGATGGCCGAGCTCTTCCGCAATCCCGGCTTCATGCGTTTCTCCGGAGGCACTCTCTCTTCTTGCGAACAAACCGCCGCGTTCCTCGAAAAGGTGATGAATTGGGATGGCACCGGCCAGCCCTCGTAATTCGCCGTGATCGTATGCCAAACCGATCAACTGATCGGTTACTGCGGTTTCTTGCACCAGGAAGTCGACGGCCAACCAGAGATCGAGATCGCTTATCGGCTGCATCCCGACTTTTGGAATCAAGGCCTGGCCACGGAAGCCGCGCACGCGGTGCGAGACCACGCTTTCCGTGATCTCAAGCTCCCGCGCGTGATCTTTTTGATTCATCCCGACAACGCGGCATCGCGCCGAGTGAACGAGAAAAACGGGATGCGCCTGGAAAAGGAGACGGTCTTTCGAGGATTTCCCGCGCAGGTCTTTGCCATAACGCGGGACGAGTGGCTGGAGAAAACCCGGTAGGCGTTTACTTCCCGGACTCTGGAGGGGAAGGCGTTACCCTCCCCGGGAGGCTGTCAGCTTCTCCCACAGGATCTTCTGCTAGTAGCCACGGCGCTCTGTCGCCGTGGCTTAGATGGAAGCCGCGTGCCGCTTCAGAAACTCGACGGCCAGTTGGCGATAGGCGCGGGCGCCCCCGCCAGAAGAATCGTATTCCAGGATCGTTTGACCAAAGCTGGGCGCTTCACTTAAGCGCACCGTGCGAGGAATGATCGTGTCGTAAATCCGCTCGCCAAAATGCGCGCGCACTTCCGCCACCACCTGCGCGCTGAGATTGGTCCGACCGTCGAACATGGTCATGACGATACCGGCAATCTCGACGTTCGGATTCGCTCCCGAAGCGCGCACCTGTTCGACCACGCGGACGATTTTGACCAGGCCTTCCAAAGCATAATACTCGCATTGGATCGGCGTCAGGATTTCATCGGCCGCGGCCAATGCGTTGGTCATGAGAATCCCGAGCGACGGCGGACAATCGATCAAGATAAAGTCGAAAGTTCCGTCGGCCCGCAGGACCGCCAGGGTCTGAGCGAGCCGGGTCAGATGATTTTCCATGCGGGCGATTTCGATTTCAGCGCCAGCCAAATCAAGATCGGCTGGGACGAGGAACAGCCTTTCCAAACGCGTCGGGAAGATTTTTTGCACGATCGATTCGTTGCCCATCAGCGGATCGTAAAGACTCTCCCCTTCCAATTCCTGCATGCCGAAGGCACTGGTGGCGTTGCCTTGCGGGTCGAGATCGATCAAAAGAATGCGCTGTCCCTGCGCGGCCAGGGCGGCGCCCAGATTGACCGCGGTCGTGGTCTTACCGACGCCTCCCTTTTGATTGGCGATGGCAACGATTCTCATGAGCGCGGAACGATGAGCGTCCTCAATTCGAAGGTGTGGCGGCCGTCCGGTTCGCGCCAAAGAAGATGATCGGGATCGGGCAGCATCTCGGTAATTTCCAATTCGCCTGCCTTGACGAGCCAACGATGGAAAATTTCCATGAAAAGATAACTCTCGAGGTCAACGAAGACCGGCTTCGTATCCTTGTCACGGTTTTCCGCGCCAGTGCGACGGAGCGCCCGCTCGGTAGGACGGATGTAGATATAGCGCGGCAGCTGCTTTTGCGCGCGAAGTCTTTCGATGGCCAGCACCAGATTACGAGAAACGCCCGTGTAGTTGCCTTCTGGAATCTCTTCCGCCGCAATGGTCCACGTGCGTCGTTGCACAACGACCCGGCCACAGCGCAAGCGCGGTGTGTGCGGGGCCAGGCTGAATTGAAAAGGATGAAAGCCGAGCGGGATCAGCCAGGCCCGGGCAAAGGAACCCAGATGCTCGCGCGATCCCGCTTTGCGCAGAGCGACATCGCCCGTTTGGTCGTCGATATAAACTTCAGCCTCGGCCGGGGGCACCGTGCGCCAGGCCGGGTTGCCTCGCTGGGGTGCGACGAAATAAGACAGATCCCTGAGGGCGTCAAAGATACGAACCGTGGTGTGAGCGGTGAAGTCAGCCGCGAAAAAGCCGTAATGAAAGTTAGGTTTCCCGAAAACACCGCGGGCAAAGGCATTATTTAAGAGATCCTTGTCGGGGCAACTCCAGTACATGCAATGATGTAAAAGCGCGACAGGCGGATGTAATTCGGCCAGAACCCATTCGTGATCGCCCCGCGCGAAGGCCTCGGCGGACCTGGCTGAAACCTGGAGATCGGCGGATGGATAGGTGTAGTCATCGAACTTCGGATACTTAAATGTATTTCGAACCACATGACAGTCGTCCACGGCGAGATCGTAAACTTCTCCATCGGCGTGAGGACGAAGCTGCTCCAGAAACGCGTTTTTCACTTCTTGAAATGCCATGACCGCGAGCGCCACGAGGCCGGATCCACAGAGGGGGAGATTGGCCGATTCACACGCGCGCAGGAACGCCGGCAACGCGATCGCGCCGTCCCGGGACGGCGTCTTGTGAAAGACCTGCTGCAGACCGGCGGCCACGCGGCTGGCCACGAAAGCGTAGGAGTCGCGCCATAAATCGATCCAGGGTGCGGCGTCCGTCGCCACTTCGTCGATTAGTTTTTCACTTACGCGAAATTCCGACGCGCGGAAACATTCTTCGCCAATGACATTGGCAGCGGAATAAAGAGAGCGCCCACCCGTATTCGCCGCCGCGCCCATGGCATGAAGGCGCGACCGCGCCGACTCCAGGATTCGTTGCCGGGTGGGCCGGTCGGCTTTGTCGCGCAGCTCATCAGCTAACTGGGTCAGAGGTTTCAGGACGGAGAGCCACCGGCTCCGCACCTCCCCTTCTCTCCATCCTTCCACATCCTGGCAAAGTCGATCGACGGCGTGCGGCTCGAGGGCCGGCACTTCCACCTGGCAGCGCAAAACTTTTCTTTCAATCAGCCCGCGCAGTGTCTCGGCCCCGCCATGGAACGCGTAGCCAGGGACACTCCCATCGCATCTTTCGATGACCTCCGACTCGGCGCGAGTCAGCGTGATCATTTCACCGGAATCGGTGAAGAGAAAATCCAGGCCGTTGATCCTCCCGATCGGATTGCGCCTCGGGCAGAGTTCGGGGATGACTTCCGCATCTGCGTTCATGGCCGCGGCGATGGCATGCGCGCTCCATCGCTCAAGAAAGGCATCGCGTGCCGCCACCCCAGGCGCGGGTTGAAACGTCACCTCGCCGACGCCGGGCTGAGCCGACCCCCAGCAGGTTGGCCCGAATTCGCTGAATGTGTCGTTCTTTGTGCAAATTCGCTGCAAATACAAGAGGAGATGCTGCTCGCGGCCGCGCAGCCGACTATGGCGCGGGACGCGATGGTCCTGTTCCGACTGCAACGCCTGCGTGAGATTTTCCGTCCCGGTGGAAGCAAAAAGGAGATAATCAGGCAGAATTTTTCTGGCCCAACGCCAAAGCGACTCGCGCGCCTGCGCGACCTCCCGTTGCAAGAGCTGATCGAAGCGATCCGTTTCCGCTGAGACCTGCCGATCCCGTCCGCGGCCCAGGTCGAATTGCGCTCCTCGCGCCTGCATGGCGCGGGCGGCCTGACAAATCAGCGGAGTGCCCAGCTGTTCTACCGCTTCGAACGGAGCACCGGCTAATCGAATAAGAAAAATCGGAGCGACCCGATAAGCAGTGGACACGCGCTGAGCAAAACCTCCCGCGCGATCACTGACAAGTTAATCCCGGAAAAATTCCCGGCGCTCAGTTATTGCGGCAGCGGCAAACGGATCGTGAAGGTGGTTCCGACGTCGGGAGTGCTATCGACCTTGATGGAGCCGTTGTGGTCTTCCACCACTTTCTTGGTGATGTAGAGCCCGAGACCGGTTCCGCTCTTTCCCTGCTTGGTCGTGAAGTACGGATCAAAGATCTTGTTCATTTGCTCCGGTGTAATTCCGGCGCCGGTATCTTGGACGCGGATATCGACATAGAATTCCTTCGGGGTGCAATCGACCGAGACCGACCCCTTCTTTTCGGCGGAGGCCTGCAGGGCATTGATCATCACGTTTTGAATGGCGCGATTGATCTGGACGCTATCGCCGACCAGCAGACAGGCGTCTTCACAGATATCGGACTTCAATTCGACTCCCTGCTGGTCGGCCATCTGACCGACTCCCTTGATGACTTCGCGCACGATGCCGGAAACGGACACTGACTTGTGCGGCGAGGCATCGACGCTGCCATAGCTTTGCCACATGGTGAGCAGGTCCCGGCACATGCGGACATTTTGCTCGATAATATTGAGTTCCTTGATGGAAGTGGCATTTTCGACGGCCGCACCGTTCTCAGATTTTTCCAGCTTGCGCGCGAGCAGCTGAACATATCCCCAGACGATGGTGAGAGGGTTGCCCAGATCATGCACGAATTCGGCGGAAGCCTGACCTAAGGAAGCGAGTCGCTCCTTTTGCGCGAGTTCCTTGAGCAGGCGGTTGTTCAACTCTTTGATTTCAGAGGACGCGCTTTCGCTGGCCCGCTGCACTCTCGTTCGCTCCACGTTGCGCCCGATGACTTCGCGCATTTCACCGGCATCGAAAGGTTTGCTGATATAATCGTTAGCCCCGAGACGAAGCGCTTCCTTGGCCGTCTCGAGCGCGCCAAAGCCGGTCAACATGATGACGGAGAGGTGCGGATCGATCTCGCGTATCTTGCGCAGTCCTTCGATCCCGGTCATCCCCGGCATGCGAATATCCATGACGATGGTGTCGGGCTGTTTTTCCTTAAGCAGTTTGATCCCGGCTTCCACACAGTCGGCCGTTGCGACATTGTATTGGGGCTTGAGCAGCATGCGCAGGCTCTCGCGGGGCCCCATCTCGTCGTCAATTACTAGGATCTGCGGCAGGTCAGGCGACACGGTCATGTGGGTATCAGTCGCGGTAACAGCTAACTGCGTGCCGCGGACACCGCAAGCCGACAAAGGGCAAAAGGGACGAAACCATCCGAGCGGCATGCTGAAACGATTTTAGTTGGCGCGCAAGCTGCAACTTGTGAATAAGCTCGCTGGACGGTGAATAACTCGGCAAAAAGCGAAGCAAAAATATAATGACTCGAGCTAATGTAGTGCTTAGAATGCGGCGTGATCGAATAGTGGTCCCGCAAATTTTCGCATATAACGAGGCTCCGGGCCGCCGACCGAGTCGGCTTCTGGAACCTATCCATGGTTCCATCGTCCCTTGCATGAGCGACGAGGGGGCAGGATGACCAGGCGCAATCGCGTCGTTATCACCGGCATGGGCGTGCTCGCGCCCAACGGAACAGGCCTGGAAGCGTTCTGGGAATCGTTGCTGGCCGCGCGCAGCGGTATTGGACCGATCACCCTTTTCGACGCAACCAATTTCAAGAGTCGCATCGCGGGCGAAGTCAAAGGATTCGTGCCGGGCGATTACATCGAACCTGAGTTACGGCCCGGCCGGATGGCCCGGCATACACAGCTCGCCTACTCCGCCACCATGATGGCGTTGGACGATGCCGGATTGGATCGCAACAACCTGGAGTTACCCAGTCCCACTCCGGTGGTGATCGGCGTCAGCACCAGCGCGCTGGATGTGATCGAACGCGTCTTTCATCAGGTCAACGGTGTCGGGCCGGACCGGGTCAGCCCGAGTTCGCTGGGCGCGTCCAAACCACAAGCTGTCGCCAACATGATCGCAGATCGTCTGGGCGCCAGCGCCAACGCCGCCACCGTTTCGTCCGCCTGTCCATCGGGCCTGGACGCCATCGCCATCGGCGCCGGCTTGATCCGTTCCGGTGAAGCGGAAATCGCCATTGTGGGAGGAGCAGATGCGCCGATTACTCCTCTGGCCATGGCCAGCTTCATTGCCAGCGGACTCAGTTCGTCCCGGAATGATTCGCCGGAACGGGCCAGTCGGCCGTTCGACCTTGATCGCGATTCGGGTGTGATTTCAGAGGGGGCCGGGATCCTGGTCCTGGAGGACATGGAACGCGCCGAAGCCCGGGGGGCGCGCATGTACGCGGAGATCCGCGGATACGGGACGCAGCGCGATCTTGATCCGGAGCGCCCGGCTTCCGGACTGGAACATTCCATGCGCCTGGCTCTCGCCAATGCTGGCACGAGTGAGGCTGACATTGACTACATCTCAGCTTACGGACCGGGCCATCCGATCCTCGACGCGGCCGAGGTCAGTATCATCAAACAAGTCTTCGGAAAACGCGCCTACCAAATGCCGGTGAATTCAATTAAGGGCGTAACGGGAAATCCGCTCGCGGCGGGGGGCCCCTTCCAGGTAGCGGCAGCCGCCCTGAGCATTCGCGACCAGCTCGTCCCGCCCACAGCCAACTACGAGACTCCAGATCCCCGGTGCGATCTTGATTTTGTGCCATTGCGCCCACGCAAAGCTCGCATCGACACCGCGATGATTAATGTGCGCGGGTTGGGCGGCAGTGCCAGCAGCATGGTCCTCTCCCGCGTGCGTTCGGTGAACTCTTAGAAATGACCAACGCCACAATTCCGATTCTTGT
>JBBRDU010000091.1:0-12742 GCA_038203615.1 Chthoniobacterales bacterium | reverse complement strand
CCCTGGAAGAAGCCCCCCGCCTCCTCCTCGCTCTCCAGCAGACTTAGGTGGAATGCTTCCAACTACTCGACGAACGGGCAGTTGTATTTTTCGGCCAGCGCGTTGCCGATTTGGATATTCACCGCATTGGCTTCCCCGCGATTTATGATTCCCAAGCACCGGGCATTGCGTGGCGTCCCAGTGGTGTCGACGAGAACATTGAATGGCCCGACCACACCCGCTTGGAGTAAGATCAATCCGACGTAACGGCTCATCGCAATCGTTCCAAAAAAGCGCTCTCGACGCTCACGGGAAGAATTCAAAAGGAGCTTTCCCACGTAGTTATGACCGCGGATAATTCTCACGCCAAAGCTTACCTTTTCTAAAGGCAGACTTTGAAACAGCAGAGCGCGATAGAGCATCCGCGCCACCTCATCAGCGATTCGGAACATCTGGCTGAAAGACAGGCGGACTTTGTTGTGAATCGGCGTCAACACATGCGTGAGGAGCCATTCTTCCTTTGCGCCATTCACACTAATCGTCAATTGCGCTGCTTTCTCATTTGCCTCGATACGCCCTCCCCATTGCGCGCGCAACGACTCAGTCGTGCTCGTCAGGTCCGCTCTCACATAAGGTCCGATCCGGTCGTCGTGGATATAGAGCCCCGCCAGGTCGATCGAACGATCGTCCAAACATCCCTTGCTTGGCGTGGCGCGATGTTCCTTCGCTCGCTTTACCCCGGCCACCGTCACCGCGTGTTTTCCCAAGCGGGCGTGAGCGATGATCAAGATAGGCGTGGTGTCCGACAACGCGGCCGCATAGGTTATTTTCCGAGCCAATTCATATGTGGACGTCCGGAGCAAATCCGGTGAAATGGCCAAGGCATGGATAGCCTGGCACATTTGATCGAGGCTCAAGCCCTCCGAAGGCATCGGCCGGCCATACGGCAATGAGAAGCGCGACGCATGCGTCGTGATTTGTGCCGGGGTGGCAGCGCTCACCTCCTCGGTGCTCTTAAGCTTTTGCAGCGAGGACCAGATCGCAGTCGTAGCACACGCGCTAACACCTTCATCTTGTTGCTGGAATGCCAGGCCCAAGACCGTCAAATTCACGCCGAGCAAATGGGCGTCATACTTCAGCGACCCCCGAAATTCTCGGACGTTGCCGTCCCTGCATCCTTCGCGCGGGAATGTCCTCAAGACGGTCCTCCCAACAGGACAACCGTGCAGCGGTTTGACGACCATGAAGCCCAAGTAGCACTCCTCGCTAAATTCCTTGCACCGCTCCGCGTATAAATTTTTGGATTTCGCGTACTCGTCCGCCAGCGTGCTCAGGCGGTCGCGCAGAACAGCCTCATCGACCCGGCGGAAAAAGTGAACCCGGATACAATGATTCGGCAGCGGCTGCCGACTCCGCGAGTAAAAGATGCTATGGTCCTCGATATAGTCGCGATCGATATAGTCCTCCTCGATCACGACGGAACTGCATTCGAGCTTCTGCGCGTACTGCTCGATGTAGTTCAACTGCCGTAGCGGCGTCCTACCTGCAGCCAAAGGCGGAACCTGTATCCGAAGCAGCTTTTCGAGAGGCTCCGAGCCGAACCTGTGAAATGAGGGAAACACCATCGCAAGAAAATCCCACCGGCGATTGTCGCTGGCATGCGACAATTCGCGTCAATCGCGCGCGTTTATGCGCACAGCAAAGTCAGCCTCTGTCAATCGTTCACAATCTGCCAACTGCTCGTGAATCTGCTCGCGTTCGGCCTCAATCTCTGCCAACTCGGCAGCAAATTTTTTCTTCAGTTCCGGGTCGTCCAGAATGTTCGGGGGGGGGAGTTCCGATTTCTGTTGTGGTGGCATTGTTGTCTCCTTGTTGGATTTGTTCTGGGTGGGTGCTGTGTGAGTGAAAGTAGCCTCACACCCCCGACAACGGGGGGCGAAACTAGCCGCAGGCCAGGGAGCGTCAACATTTTAGTCGTCGATCTTCCATTGCAGCCGAAGCTTTGAAATAGACCTACCGAGCACGCGCCACGCCTTTTTCGGCCCAACTTGCTTCGCCTCAAGGGTTCCCTCGCGGCAATACGTTTTAACCGTCTCCTGAGTCACCCCCAGCAACGGAGCTGCTTCGGCGGCGGAATACCACCTTTTGGGATCAATGGAGGGTTTTCCCATGATGAATGTGGCGACAGGTAGAATAGGACGGATGCGTGTAGATCATCGTAGATTACCATGGATGTCAATAGGTTGTTGTGTCGTATTTTCGTCACCCCTACCTGTTGTGGCTGCCGCCTGCCATTCCAACTCGCGTCGTTCACAGTGCGCACGGAGTCAGTCAGCAGCAAATCCCCAATCAACTTCATCCCCATTCGCTCCTGTCTCCAACCGCCAACCGCAGGTAATCGCGCCGTCGCAGCGCGCCGCCCGTCGACCCACCGGCGCCCTGCGCCGTCACGCTACCTGCTCACCGGCAACCCTCCTCCTCCCCTCTCCTCTGTGCCTGTCGGCGTCCCGCCGGAATGGCTTTTCGAACTCCGGCCCGCAGCATGCGCGCCAAAGACCGCCTGCGCCCGCGCATCCTGCCCCGGCTGCTACGCGCTTCGCACGGCCTGCTTTTCGGGGCACGCGCTTCAGTATTCAATCAGTCATATTCCAAATTCCATCGCCTCCCACCTGCCGCCACCGCACGGCCGTCGCTCGGAAGCGACCGCCGTGCAACGCACCACCGACCGCAACCGCCGCCACTTCCAACCACGGCGCCACCCAGCCTGTGCCGTGCGCGGAGAGCGCGCTGCCGCCCCGCTCCCCATCGGCTTCGCGCGCCATCCGCTCCCGTCCCAGGCTCGGTGCCGCCCTCCGCAACTACGCGCAAGCGCGAGGGCATTTCGAATCCGCGCTCATCCTTCGCTGGCCCGCGGCTGGCCGTGTCTCCAATCCAGCCTTGCCCGCCTCCGCTCGCCTTTGTGGCTCCGCACCTCCTTCACCGCAAAAGCCCGGTCCTGGTGATTCTCGATCTTTGCCGCCTCGGCGATCAGCGCTTGGGAATGCGCCACTGCCAGGCGCGTATTCTTACACTTTCAGCCACGGGCCGCACGATCGCGGCGATCTTTTGGGTGGCGGCTTCCCCCGCCTTGTCCCTGTCCAAAGAAAGCACCACTGCGCGGCCCTCTACCAACTCCGCCAGCCCGTAGGGAATGACGCCCGCATTCGGCAGCGCGACGACCAGCGTCTCCAGCGTCGCCTCGATCCCCGTGTTGATCATGCTGATCGCATCGGTCTCTCCCTCCATGATCCAGACCTCCTTTTGATCGAGCCGCATCCAACCGCGCCACAGCGTTCTCGGCCCGCCTCGGTACCAACGAATCACTCGCTCCGCTCCCGCGCGCCAGCGGTGCTTGATTCCCGACTCATAGCAGAAAGCCAGCGCGCCCGTGTGCCGGCCTGCCCAGCCGTCGCTCCAGCCTAGCGCGCCGTCGCCCGTCAACCCGCGCACCGTTTCCGCCCGCCAACCCCGCTTCTTTGCGATCCGCTCGCACAGCGCTTCGTCGTAGGCCAGGCGCTTCACCATCGCGAACGCCTCCTCGAATTCCGCCTCCAGCATCCGCGGCGGTTCGCCAGTCACAGGCCGCGATGTTGTAACGGGCGATGCCGACGATGGCAGAGCGGGTCCCGACGCCGGAGCCACCTGAGGCGCCAAGTTCGCCATGACCCGCTCCACACACCTTCTCCGGCCCTCAACCGCCGGGGACTTCGCCCTTCGTGTCTTTCCCTTGGGCGCATCCGCATCCGGAACGTTCGCCCAGGTCGCCGCCGCCTTCAGCGCCTCGCCAGCGCTGCCGCCGCGTTGGCGCTGCCAAAGACCCACCGCATCCCCGCCAGCGCCATCCTCGTGCGAATAAAACACCAGCACGCCATCGCGGATCGAGATTGCCATCGACCCACGCCGCCCGACGCGCCACTTGTCCGTGCCCGCGCGCTTCACGTCTTCGCCGAAGATTTCGCGAAGGTAGTCGGGCGCCGCGCCGGCAATCCTGGAATGAAGGAGGGCAGTATCGATCATATCCCCGCGGTCACGAGCAGCTCACCGCACTTCCTTGATCTCAAAACGATCGATCGCCGCCTTTACCTTCGCGAAGTCGTAGCGCACGCATTTTCGGCCCAGGCGGATCACCGGGATCATCCGCTTGCGCGTCATTTCCGCCACTCCGCGCGCACTCATCGCCAGCCGCGCGGCGAGCTCATGCCGTTTCAATAAACGCTCCGGCGTCCGCCCCGCTCCCATTGTGCCTGCTTGTGTCTCCGTCGTATTGCTAGGGTTCATGCATCGCTTTTACATATATGCATGTGCTTTTACAAGAAAATACGATTGCCGCCGCATCCACGTGCACATAAAGGTGTGCATATGTCCTCGCGCCGCCGCCACCCGATTCGCCAACTCCGCGACGCCCTTTCCGCCGTCCGCGGCGAGCGTGTCACTCAGGCTACCTTCGCCGAGATGGTCGGCGTGTCCGCGTCCCTCATCAACGGCCTCGAAACCAGAACTTCCCGCGTCCTCAGCGACGACCTCCGCGAACGCATCGCCATGCGGTTCGGCGTCCACATCGAGGACCAGCGCCAGCCAGCCGTCACCTGCCTCATCTTCCCCAAACTTCCCCTCACCGACGCCCTCCGGAAATACCAGGACGAACAGCCGGCCATCGAGTCCGGCGCCCTCCGTCAATTCGACGAGCGCCTTGTCGCCACCCTCCGTGCCGCCTTGCTGGCGGCGCACAAGAAAAACAAGGCCGTCATCTTCCTCGACCAACTCGAGACCAAAATGCACGACATCCTCGACGACTTGGGCGTGATCGGAAAGTTCCCCGAAGCCAAGCGGGAAATCTCCGCCAACCGCGGCCTATTCCCCCCTCACCTGACCCAAGACAACCTCGCGCAGATCGTCACTCACTTTCAAGCCGCCAGGACGAGGAACGCGAGCTCCCGCCGCATATCGGGCGCGGGAGCGTCAAAAAAGTAGCGGTTGCATGCCTGAAACTCCGGGGCGAATGCTGCCAATTCACTGCCAATTACTGCCAATTGAAACGGTATTTCTGCGCCTTTTTGTGTCCTCATGTGCCTCATCCGAAAAACAGGCCAATCGCCCGCAAACCTTGTATCCATCAGCATTCCAGAGTGATTAAAGTGGTGCGCGCTGCAGGGTTCGAACCTGCGACCCCAACTTTCACAGTGAAAAGTCGTGGCTACAGAGGAGAATGAACATCGAGAAACGTCTTTGACGCCGGTGATGTTATGACTATTGTTATGACCTGTGCCGAGCATCCACAAAGATCCAAGAGGCAAATCCCGGTTCTGGTATTGCGCTTTCACGACCCCTGACGGTCGACGCGCTTTCAGGAGCACGAAGGAGACTGAGCGGACCGCGGCCCAGACGGCATGCACCCGTATGGCAGGACAAGCTGCCGTGCTTGCGGAGGCGCCAAAGCTTCAAAACAAGAATCTCGTCATGGAGAGCTTCATCACGGCAACAAGGGATGCGGCCAAAGGTCACTTCACCGAGTCCACGGCCCGTAAGGTTCTGGACGACATTCTCCGCTCCGCCGGGCAGCGCACGATCGCAACCAGCACCGTCAGGGGATTTCTGGAGAATTGGATGTCCTCAAAAGACGCCTCGACAGCAGCAGGAACAGCTCGACGGTATCGGGATGTGGTCGAGCCATTTTTGAAATCACTCTGTGAACGCGCTGACCTGGATCTCTCGGGAGTGACTCCGAGCGACGTTCAGACGTTCCGTGATGCTGAGTTGCGCGCTGGGAAATCCAACAAGACGGCCAACATGGCGGTGAAGACCCTGCGCATCGGTCTGAACTCTGCACGACGCCAAGGACTGATTCTCACCAATCCTGCCGAAGCCATTGAAAATTTGCCGGAAGACTCGGCTGAGCGTGGAACATTTACCCCCGCTCAAATCGTTGATCTCTTGCGGGTCGCTGATTCAGAATGGCGCGGGATGATTCTGCTCGGTGGCTGCGCTGGCTTGCGAATCACTGACGCTGCCAAATTGACCTGGGCCGAGATTGACCTGACGAAAAAAGCGATTCGATTCAAACCGCAGAAGACCCGGTCGAAGAGGAAGAGCAAACTGGAAATCCCGATCCTCCCGGATCTGGAGCAATATCTTTTGACCGTCCCATCGCAGTCCCACACCCAAAATTCTCCCCTCTTCCCCAAGCTCGCCGGGAAAAAGACCACTGGCCACAATGGACTCAGCAACACCTTCACCCGTCTGATCAAGGATGCAGAAATCACAAACGAAGCTGCCAGTCAGCCCGTAGATGGCAAAGGACGCACCGTCTTCCGCTACGGCTTCCACTCCCTGCGACATACATTCGTGTCCCTCATGGCCAACGCCGGTGTCGCCAAAGAGCTACGGATGAAGCTCGCCGGCCACACCTCGAACGTCCACGACCGCTACACACACCATGAACTTGAAACTCTGCGTGGGGCGCTGGTGGATTTTCCTCGATTTGTGGAGGGCAAAAAATCAAAGCGGCTCCGGTCCTGATTCATGAGAGATGACCCCGCCATGAGCGCCAACGAAACCCACGGCGGCCAGGAGGCGATGAAGAAGGCCACCGACGCGTTCCCTGATTTGCAATAGCGGTCCATTCGTCCCCGTCATGATCAACCCAGCCTTCGTCCAGGATCATCGCCAACGCCGGGGTGGCCACGGAACTCCGCAGAAAACCGCTGGCAGCACGAGCAACGTGCAAGACCGGTATACCCATCACGAATTGGAAACGTTCCGTGGTGCTCTGGCGGACTTTCCTCGCTTCAGGAGAGCAAAAAAAAAACGGTTGGCGTCCTGACGCATGGGATGTCACTGTGCCGCTCCCTTCCGAAAACTTTGAACCACAATGCCGAGACGGAGAACTCCAATTAAAGGACCAAAGATCGAGGAATGGGATTTCTCTGACTGCCCCAACGGGGAAGTGGAGTATTGCTGCTATTACGAGTATGCGCGTGAGTCTGAGGGAATCCGGCAAAGAGTGGCCGCCAAGCGGGCGAGCATTGCGTCACCGTTCACGCTGTACCCAGGGGATTTGGTTTACTACGAAACCGAATGGTTCGAAGCCTTCTTCGAAAAACTCCCGGAATTTCCCGATGTCCCATGGCTCAGCATCAAGCCCAATATCCGGAAAGCTGCCTGCGATAGCTGCCGCGAGTGGGAAGGGCCGTTTCAGTCGGTCTCTCCCGAGCGTTTGCCCGTCGAAGAAGACAGCCCTCCCGTGCACTACCCTACCGATGTAGGGGCGCTGTCTCTTCACACGGTTCACACGGTGGAGGTGGATTGGACCGCTACTGACGACGCAATCGAGCTTCGATTTAGGCAGTGGGTAAAGGACAACCGCCCCACCGCCGAATTAATCTGGGAAAAGCGAGGACGTGTCACTGACCGAGAACTCCTCAAATTCCTCGGTGCATCGCGCTTGCTGGGGCATTTTCACAATAAATGGGATGACGTGGTTAATTGGGTGGAGGAGCACGGGCGCGGGACAATACACACGCCCAATTACAGTGACCAATCGGGATGGTTGCGAGCATCCAAAAAAGCGAAGAGCCTGATGAAGCAAAGTGTAGTTCTTAGCCCCGCAGCATCGCTTCAGACAAAGCTGGATCTCTCAGGGATGGGCGCTGTTGAAGAGGAAAGAGTCAGAGTTCTGAAAAGCCATTTGGATCGAACTGGAATTGGTCGCGAAACTCGGCTCGCGGCAGAGGCGCAACTCCAGCAATACATCGAGCAGCGAAAGTCAGGCTCATAAATCGGTGGGTTAGCGGCCAAGCCCGTTTTCATTCCGCTTGCGAGTCTTGCGGAAATGAGATCCGTAGCGCCCAAACACACGACCGCCAAGTATTCCCCCGAGCAACCCGCACCACCGACCTACACGACGGTCCCAGTCGCAGTGCTTGCCGCCACCGCCGCCGAGAAGGAATTCGAACGCCTCCCAAAGAATGGCCAGCGGGATGGCACATTTTCTCTCTCACGTAGCACTTGGAATAATCTTATTCTTCCTTGCAAGGCGAACAACTTTCGCCCGCCGATCAAGTCGATCAGCTTGAGGAAACCGGGGGCAGTTCGGGGCTGTCGCCTTATCGTGGTGTCGTCTGCAAAGGCATATTTTCAGCGCTTATTGGATGAGGCGGAGGCGCAGAACAACACCGGCACGGAGGAGGCCAAATGAGCCGCCTCATTCCCGGCCGCGCGACGTTGAATGCGCAGCTTCTCGTGGCTCTGCTGAAGGGGGGCCTGAGTTGGCGTCAGGCAATCCGCCAGGCGGCACCTGTGACACCAAGTGAAAGGACCGGGAGGCCGGTGATCTTGGGATTCGTACCCAATACGGAATTGCCATCTGAAATCCTGATCACGAATGCGCCATTACGTGGTTCGATGATCCCGGTCGCCTCGCTCGCACACCGACTCGGCCGTTGGGTCGCTTGTCCGCAAATCATGAAGGCAGACCGACTGCAGGAATACGAAGCCGTCGCCGTCGCCCCGCACGATTGGATCGTGGCGTTGGCAGCTCTCGCCGCTGGCCTCCGCGTTACCGGAGACTGGCGTGATCTCGACTTCTGGCCGTGGACAATCGCGGCAGCGTGGCCGGATTGGGAAGCGCAAGACTTCCGTTGGAACGAACGAGCGAAAGACCTTGCGGTGCGCACGGGCTCAATCGCGCTCTCTCCAAATTCCCTCTTGGTCAAGTGCGGACGGCTAGGGCTGGTCCGCGTGACAAAATAGCCGTTCCGCGTCACCCCCAAGATAGTTCGCGAAGTTACATTCCCGGTCGAGCAGCGCTACGCCGCTCGCAACAAATCCATGACACAATGAAAAAACAACTAATAAATGAGCCCGCCACAGGACCAACCGCCGCGGTTTCTGACCGAAATCTGTTCAGCGAGGCTATAACGCCACCCGTAGTCGAAGGCATCGACCAAATCAAGCCCGCCGCAGAGGAGGTGACTCCCACAACCAATGATTCCGTGGCCCCCTTGGCCGACGTGCCAGGGGACGAGGCCCAGGGTGGTGAAGCGATCGCCACACCGGTTCGGCATGCAGCACTCGATGGCCCCATCGTCAATGTGCCGCTCGCCGACCTGAAGCCTCACCCGCTGAGCGTGGCGACATACGGACTGGGGTGTAGCGATGAACTGATGGAGAGCATTCGCCGCAACGGCATTTTGCAGCCGCTGCTGGTTGCCCGCTACACAATGGAAATACTCGCAGGCAACAGCCGGGGGGAAGCCGCGCGACAGGTGGGTATGCTGGAAGTGCCGGTAACCTACTTCGACTCCGCCGATCCTTTGGAAATCGAAGCCGCAGTCCTTGAAACGAACAAGCAACGCGTCAAAACGGAGGAACAGAAGATCCGCGAATTCAACGCTTGGAAGCGAATCGAGGCTGAGCGTGCGAAGTTGCGGATGGCCACGAATACCGGCGAACAGGGTATGAAGAAATCTTCAGATGCCGAAAAGGGTACTGCGCGGGATAAGGCCGCCGAGAAAATCGACATGAGTGGCGTTACCGCTGATAAGGGTTCCGCAGTTCTGGCCGCTATCGATGTGCTCAATAAAAGCGGCGAGACCGATCAGGCGAATGAGTTGCGGACGAAACTTAACGAGGGCAGTATCGAGGCCGCGTACAAGAAGGCGAAGGCCTGGGGATTGATTACGTCAAAGAAAAAGGCGAAGTCAGCGGGCGTCGCTCAATCGAGTAAGAAGACTGCCAAAGGCGCGTCGAAGCAGAATGCCGGTGGTAAGGAGGGGACGACGACCGCCGCTGCACCTAATCCGGAACTCGACGAGGCCCATCAGAAGGCGACTGCGCATGCTGACGATGTTATCAAGTTCTTGAAGACCAAGGGAGCGGCGAATCTGGCCACTGCCCAAAAGAAGGAATGGGAAAAGATCGGCAGCCAGATCGTTCAATGCCTGAAAACACTCGGCCTGAAGGCGGCATAACTCCCATCACTGAACCCTCCACTATACACTGATATGCACCAAATCACTGATTCTACTGTTTACCGAGCGATATCCGCATTCAAGTCCAGGAACGCGGACGATGACATAGCCGAACTGGACGCTGAGCAGGAGCATGTGGCTGCATTTGCACGCTCACGGGCTCCATACTTGACGCCCGACATGCTTCGCTTCTTGCTCGTCCACGCAGCGTTTGTTGGTTTCCTTTACAAATTCGTCGGCGCGAAGGTGCCCGTCATCACACAGGAGGCACTTGGCCGCCACCTCACCGTCGCGAATGAGTTCTCCAGTTGGACACGTCGATGTGGCGCTGGCCGACGGCCTAAAGATCTGGAGGCGCAATACGCGGCCCGGCGACAGCACTACCTCAAAGAGACGCTATTCAGCTATATTTTGGAACGTTGTCAACCCGGCGGGCGCTACCTTGGACATGAGAGTGCCCTCGTGACCTTCGAGCGCCAGACTCATTACTGCCAGTGCCTTCAAAATATTCTCTTCGCTGTGATCGATGCATTCGATGAAGTGGCTGCCGCCCCTCCCCCCAAAGAGCCCCAGTTCACCATCGACGAGAAAGGTGAGCAGGGCGCTCACGAACTGCCTGAGACGGAGGGGAAAGCGAACGAGGTATGACTGCCGAAGTCAATTTGCCGAACTGGATGCAGTACTTGGATTCACTCGATTGGGGTCCCGGACAGCGTGATCAATCGTCTTGGAAAGCCTTCCTACGGGCTGGGAGTCTAGGGCTTCCCGCCGATGTCGTTCTTCCAACGGTTGCGGGCCGTGTCGTCTCCACCGGAGGTTCGTATGTAAGCTCGAAGCTGGAGAGTCAGATCCGTCGGGCGTACGTATTCACGGGATCTGAGGCTGGGGCTACGCGCGCGCTTCATAGGCCGCCTACCCCGAAGTTCTCTCCCGAGAAGTTGAAGGCTCTGGCAGGGCGTGTCACGGGAATCGACATCGATTGGCTGTCGAGACGCTCTCCCGTCAGCCCGACGAACACCACGAGCGTCCAATTCCTTCAGTGCCTGTATGCAACGGCCGAGAAGATTGTGATTTTCACGATCTTCGAATCACAGGGCCAGATAGTTTACGAAATCGGCGGGCTCTGGCAGCCGCCATTGCCTGAGCAGTCCGCGGATGGCGTGTGGTTTCTGGTGAATCCCGTTGACGGTGAATCGCACCCAAATCCGCGCCAGGGAGGAAGACTTTCACGAAGGAGCGAAGAGTCCGTCACCTGTTGGCGCTATATGGTGCTGGAGAGTGACGTTGCCGAATCCGCGGAGTGGCTGGCGTGCCTGGTGCAGCTTCCGCTTAGGATCGCCGCGATCTACACGTCCGGCGGGAAGTCGATCCATGCGTTGGTCCGCCTCGATGCCGCCACGAAACAGGATTGGGACAGCCAAAGGGATGCGATCAAGCCGGGTGTTGTGACGCTCGGCGCAGATGAGGGTGCTTTGACGGCCGTCCGGCTCTCTCGCCTGCCTGGGACCCGACGCGGAGACCGCCCTCAACAGCTTCTCTACCTCGATCCACACCCCACCGGTATTCCGATTATCGATGGAGACGTGTCCAATGAATGATCAAACGGCGGCCTTTCAAGCATTCGCGGAAAAGGAATGTGAAATCCCGGCTACGGACGCGCGTCCCCAGATCAAGCTTCCGGGAGGCAGCGTGCAGATCCGCGACACCGCTCGGGCGCTTTACGAGATCATCGCCAAAGACAAGGGACTCTTCTATCGCGGAGGCACTGTCGTAAAACCCCAATGCGAAGGCGACGATACACTGCAAACCCTGAAGGCCCTAAAGCCAGCGGAGGCTCGGTCGGAGTTTGAAAAGTACGGTCAATTTGTAGCGTTCAGGAAGGACGGCTACACCCCCGCGGTGATCAGTGAGGACAACGCGAAGGCCATCTTGGCCACTGACGTAGCGAAGGAGGTGTTGCCGAACGTAACCGGGTTAATCAATTGCCCCGTCCTCGTCCTAGATAAAGGCGAAATTCACATGCTCGCTCCCGGCCACGACAAACGCACCGGGTTATTCGTAACAGGGGAGGCCGTTGTTGAGCCGGCGACCCTCGAAGAAGCCGTCAAACTCGTGAAGGGCGTAATCGTAGACTTCAATTTTCAAACCGAGGGCGACATTTCCCGCGCTATTGCCGCCATCTTGACTCCGGCATTGAAGTTTGGGGGATTCATCACCGGAACCATTCCACTGGAAATCGTTGAAGCTACTTCCAGTCAGACCGGCAAAGGCTTCTTCATGCTCCGCAGGTCTGCTGTTTATGGAGAGATACCGACCACGATATCTCAGAAAAAAGGAGGCGTTGGAAGTTTAGATGAATCTTTGGCGTCTGCACTCGTTAAGGGTCGTCCATTCGTAATGATAGATAATTTCCGTGGGACTTTGAATAGTCCATATGTGGAGAGCTTCTTGACCTCATCGGCGAGCTTCGCTGTCCGCATCCCGCTTTGCCAGGAGATGTATGTCGATCCGGCTCGCTTTTGCCTCTCGATTACCTCAAATGGCCTTGATACCACCGAGGATTTGGCAAACCGCGCATCGTTCGTACGGTTGAAAAAGGAAGACGAGCAGGAGATTGTGGAAGTGGAAGGGAAGCGTCTACTTGAGACCATTCGAGAGAATCAGCCTTCATTCTTAGGAGCAGTCTGCAAGGTCATCCGCCACTGGCACGCACAAGGCATGCAAAAGACAAAAGTGAAAGACCACAGTTTCGCCTC
>JBBRDU010000090.1:0-12760 GCA_038203615.1 Chthoniobacterales bacterium | reverse complement strand
AGGGAACCAGTCGATATCGAGACCGAGCGGGCGATGACCGAGCTGCTGGCAGATATAAAGAAAGTAACCGCCGCCGCAGCCGAGATCGAGGATGTCGAGCGGTGGTTTAATGCGTTGCAGACTCAAATCCTGGACCCGTTCAATGTTGGTCTTCATCCAGGGCGCGACCCTGCCGTATTTGGAAACCTGAATGGCGGAATTGGCGTAACGCGCTTCGATCTCCCGGATGCGCACCTGGTCGAGCCGGTCGAGCAAGGGCTGGAGAGGAATGGGATGGAGCTTTCGGGAGAAGCGGCGCCGGGCGCGGATGTAGGATTCGCGCTGGAAAAGTTTCGTGATTTTGTGGGCGAGCTTCACGGGACGCAGATTTCGTCTACCAATCCGATTTTAGCCACAGATAAAGAGCCCTCTTATCCAATAAATCCTGTTAATCCTGTCTCTCTTTCCTGAAAAAGAGTTTTAACCACGGATCCACCTTCGCCAAGGCTACGGCGCGACAGGTTACGCGGATAGCACGGATCCGAGGATTCTGAGTTGTCCCTCTGAGAACCCGGTAGAGCTAGACACAGGATTGACAGGATTATTCAGGATTACAGAAGAGGTGGGAACACACCTCTCCATCCCAATCCCGTAAATCCTGTTAATCCTGTCTATTCTTTCTGTCTCTTCCGGAATCGGTGTAAATCTGTGTTCATCTATGGAACGCCGTCTCACAGAGACGGCCTACCATTCGGAGTCCCACATCCGTGCTATCCGTGTCATCCGTGGTTAAAGTTCAGGTGGTCAGAATCTGCATCCCCGCATCCGCTTCATCCGCGGTCAAAATTCGAAAAAAGAAAGCGGCGACGATCGATTGCTCGACCGCCGCCGCGTAGCCGCAACGAGTCTTATTTATTTGCCGTGCGCGTCGTGCATCTCTTTCATGGCGTTGTGCATGTCCTGATGAGCTTTTTGCAGTTCATCCGCCTTTTTCTGCTGGTCCGCAGTCAGGAGCGGCCGGATTTGCGCCATGGTTGCGTCCATCACGGTTTTGGCCTTTTGCATCGCTTCCTCATGAATCGCCTTCATTTGGGGTTTGGCCTGATCCAGGATGGGTTGGACTTTCGTCTTCTGCTCCGGGGTCAGGTTCAATGTTTCCGCGATGTGCTCGAGAGGGCCGCCGCCGTGGCCATGCCATCCACCCTGGCCGTGCGGTCCATGTTCCTCCTCGGCCCAGGCAAAGCTGCCTGCGGAAATCGCGCTGATTACTACGAGTGTCAGTAAGTTTCGTTTCATTTTGTTTTTTGTGTTTGGTCTGTCTTTGGTTCAGGCGAACGCGTTTCAGTGCATCCGCTTCAGAGAGAATGACCGGAAGGAGGAGAGATGGGTTACAGGAATCTTTGCGGCCCCTGTAGGGGAAGCTGTCAGCTTCCCAGGGAAGGCAGCGCCTTCCCCTACAGAAGAAAGACGGACGTCTCGAGTCCTACGCGGGGGGTTCGCAGGTAGTGTCCTAATTTGGTTCAACGTAGCCCGAAACCCACTCTTCGGGACGCTGCGCGACTTCTTGGAACACTCCATCCTTGTAAATCTTCACAGTCCGATTGAACTGATGTGCAAGAAGGCCATCTAATGGGAGCGGGGAGCAGTCAACCCTGATACTAGGGTAGAAGTCATTCCGCCTCTCATCTTTTTCTTCAGGCAACACGGGGATATACACGGCCAATCGCACCTTGGGGAATCTCTCCTGAATCCAATGAATAGCGGGTTCTTGGTCGCTATCGCCTGAAACTAGAACGATCGAGTCAGTATTGTCATCAAGGCAATCTTCAATCATGCGGATTGCGATATTCACGTCAGTCTTTTTCTCTTTCGACACCGTGTATTCCTCGCGGCAGCGTCCTTCGCATCTTGCACCCCTCGGCTGGAACACGCCCGGAATGACCTCCACTTTCGACAACGTGGAGAGCGCTTTTAGCTACAACAGCTGTCTTCCCCGCCGTACGCTTTCGCGTTTTTTTCGGTCTACAATCGCAGTGAAATACTTGATCGAGATAACGTCTTCCCTAGGGCGAAGCGTCTCAAAAAATGCCTGGATATTAAGCCACTTCCATTCCGGTCGTTTGGCAACTATGCCGTAGTAAAGATTGAATCCGTCGATATATACAGTGCAGCGGGGGCGATTGAGTTTGAGGGAAGAAATGGAAGAATCTGTTGACATCGGCACAGTTAGAGCTAGTCTGGCAATCACTTCTCACCGTTACGGTGATGGGGGCCATCTCGAAAGGGGTCGCCCCCGCCTTTTTGTACAGGCTTCACTCTGAAGGCTCTACCTCGGGCTTGGCCTTGGTTTGCCGTTCAAAGTGCTTCTTAAAAAGCTCCACATATTCGATTAAGGCGTCGAAATCAGACGTAGAGAGGCTTTCGCCCTTAAAAGTCAGAGTAGCTTCGTTTCCGCCCAAGGGGATTGAGTATTGCGCTAACACTGCGATCCCCTTGGCTCCCTTGCCTGAAAGTGATTGTTCGCCTTTATAGCTCTTTGAATCGCCGATTTCCAGCTCATCTGTGCTCCTGTTCGGAGTTTCTTCATGCCTCCCATTACCACTCTCTCCCAGATTCGCAAAGCCTTTGTTGGCAGCATAAACGGAGGCGGCACGCTTAGCACGGTCAGGAGTAAAGCCATTTTGGATAAGATGGCTGGTAAGCACCTCCACCGAGCATTGCCCAAGGTTCTCGTAAATTTCCTTAAATATCTTGGGTGCTAACGCTGCTTCGCGCCGAGCCTGTTTTAGTTGAGCCTCCCCAGTGGGATGCAATAGGCGAATGGCAAGCGGCGTGATAGTCACCATGCCTTTAGACCGTTCGATCAGTCCATACTGGGCGAGAGTGCCAAACGTCGTCAGGGCCGCTCCGTTGACGCCTTTATAGGTGAGCGCGATTGCCGCGCTCTCGGGCTTGACGCTGGCCTTCCCTATTTGGGAATGGAGCTTCGCCACATACTCCAGCGCGTTCTCTAAGGTGTAATTCGGAGATCGGGGACTCTTATCTGCTTGAATTTCATCACTCATAACAGTGGCACGATAGGTCTTTTTTGGGCCCGCGCAAGTATAATTAATTCTTTTATTCGCCTATTTAAAGTATCACGCTGGCGAATAATAATTAATGTCTGGCGAATAAAACTCTTATTCCCCGACCAAAACCCCCTATAATCGCTACTGTGAACAAAGAAAAGAGCCGAGGAAGCAGTAACTCCCCCGGCTGTAAATTTGGGCCCTTAGTGTCAATGGTAGCACTGCCGTATTTATTAGCCGGAATTAGTATGGGGGCACCGTTCCTAATAGTCGGCGGTATTGCGTTCCTTTTTGTTTCCATGGCGACATGGAGAGGCGATTCAAATTAGGACACTACCGGTTCGCACGCGGAGTGGACGCCGCCCGCCACGGCGGGTAAACTGTGTGGCGTCCCTACCCTCTGAAGTCTGACGTCTGGCTTCTCCTTCGTGCCCTTTGTGCGAGGCTTTCCCTTTCTTTCGCTCGATCCGAGGCGCACAAAGTTGTAACCAGAAGAGGCCGCGCCCGGTCATTTAGGCTGGTGTGGATGCCTTCTCGACGACATGGACGATTCTGATGCAGGCGCGCTGGTTCAAGCTGCGCTCGAGCATAATGATGCGGCCGCTCACGCCCTGGTGCAGCGGCTTTACCCGCTCGTGGTCAAGGTGGTGCGCGCACATCGACCGCGCCGCACGGCGGAGGAAGATCTTTGCCAAATGATTTTCATCAAGATGTTTCAGAATTTAGCGCAGTTTTCCGGCAAAGTGCCGCTGGAACACTGGGTGTCGCGCATTGCCGTGAATACTTGTCTCAACCAGATCGAGTCGGAGCGGGTGCGTCCGGAACTGCGGCAGGCTGATTTGAGCGAGGAACAAGCAGAGATGATCGAGACACTGGCCGCCACCTCGGAAGAACTGGGGCCGGACCGGCAGCTTGCGTCCCGTCAGTTGGTTGAGCACCTTTTGACGGCGCTTAAACCGGCGGAGCGGCTGGTCATTGATCTGCTTTACCTGCAGGGTCGGTCCGTCGAGGAGATCCGGAAAATAACCGGCTGGAGCGGCGCCCTGGTGAAGGTGCGGGCCTTTCGGGCGCGACAGAAAATGAAACAGCAACTGGAAAGGATTAAAGTCACGCGATGAGCGATGCCAACAGAGATCTGGATCGATTGCTTCGCTCGGCCGCGCGAGTGAGCGAGGACCAGCCGAGCGCTCCGCCCTTTGGATTCGAGACGCGGGTTGTTACGCTCTGGCGAGCCGGGACGAATCCGCCCAACGGCTTGAGCGGCCTGATTCGGCGGGTAGCGTTGTGGTCGGCCGTGGTCATGGTCGTGTCGACCGCGGCGGCCATGCGCGAACTTCAGCAAAACCGCGAGTTCGGCGATGCCATCACGGACGATTACGCGATCGCGGATTCTGTCATCCAAAAGGAGTTTTCGAAGTGAACGGTTCGTTGCGCTGGAAGCTGGTTGCCGGGTTTATTTTGGTTTTTATGGCAGGCGCCATGACGGGCGTGTTTTTTGCCGCCATGCACGCGCGCCACATTTTTAGTGAAGTGCATCAGCCCGGCGTGATGGCGACGCGGATGAAGGAGCGGTTGCGAACGGAGTTGAATCTGACCCCGGAGCAGGAGGCGAAGATTTCTCCGATCGTGGATAAGATGACGACGCAGCTCCAGCAGATCCGGATGGAAACGGGACGCCGCGTGCATCAGACATTTATGGATGCGCATCGAGAGATGGCAACGAACCTGACGGAGGAGCAACGCAAGAAGTTGCACGAAATGGAGGAACGTCATCATGCCTGGCATAGCCGGCACGGGGGGCATGGTCCGCCGGGTGAGATGCCGGAGTAGGAAAAAGTGAGGGGCGATTGAATCAATCGTGCGGGTGCATTGGAGGGCGCCGGTGTCCCAAATCCGTGCTATCCGCGTAATCCGTGGTTAAAATTCAGGTGGTCAGAATCGGTGAACCGCCCGTACCTCAGTGCCGGGAGCGTCGGGGACAGAAGAGATTCGTCGGCTCGACAGAGTCTCGCCCCACCGTTTAGGCGGAATTATTTTATGCCGGCTTCGAAAAAGACGTAGTCGCGCTCGAGGGCAGCGCCGCGGTGGCGGAAGAGTTCTTTCACTTCGTCGGAATAATATCGGGTCACTTTGCCGGAATTGATCTCGAGGAAGACCTGGCCACCCGGTTTGAGGCGGCCGGCCAGGTCGTCGAGAAAAAAGTTCCATTCTTTCACTCCCCAGACGTGGACATCCGCGGGGTCGCGATTGAAGCGGGTAGAAAACGCCGTGATGAGATCAAATTTCCGATCGAACTCCGGCAACGCCTGAAACGGCGTGATCGTCCAGACCACGCGCGGGATCGCGAGCAGGTTCGTTAGTTCGCGGAAGAGGGGAAATTCGTCTATGTCCAGTCCGACGCCGGAATGGCCGAAATGTTGGGCGATAAAGAGGAAGAATCCGCCGCCGCACCCGAGATCGAGAATATCTTTTGCGCGCGCGCGGTGCAGCTGCAAGTCCTGGATCTTGGCGGCGTGCCGCTTCAGCCAGCGCGGGATGTCTGCATACTTGGCGTAATTGAGCGGCGACGAAGCGTAGCGCTGCTGGATATCGTGCAGTCGCGCCTGATCGATGCGGTCGAGGAGCGGCTCCAGAGCGATGGGCGAGAGCCGGCGCTGTAACGCTCTCCAGCTGCGGCGGTAGGTTTCGCTCGAAGCCAGTTTTGCGATCTTATAGGAGAGATTCAAAGAGGTTGTGTCTGATTCGGGCGCCTAATAATAAGTCGGCGTTGGGCCGTGGCTACCACAGAGACGGCCTCGCACCAAGGGGACGAAGGATTGGCGCACCGTAGCCTTGGCAGAGGTGGCGAGAGGTCCGGGTTTCTCTTCTGTGGGGGAAGGCGCTGCCTTCCCACGGGAAGCTGGCCCCGCCTTGCGGGGTTGTCCCTTGGCGAACAGCGTCCCCTACAGGGGCGTCCTTCCCTGAATGGCCCTCGGTGGTGGAACGACCGCTGCGAGGGCGCTCCGAAATGAGCGGCTTAGCCGCTTGGATTTTTAGCATCGTGCGCGGAGCGCCCGATCCACCTTGGGCTTGGGCAAAGAATTGAGCTTGGTGGACCGACCGTCCTTATCTCACGGCCTCGGCGATTTCCTTGAGCAGACCCGGGCCGCGATAGATGTAGCCGGTATAAACCTGGAGCAGCTTGGCGCCGGCCTCCATTTTCGCGCGGGCCGACGGCCCGTCGACGATGCCACCGCAACCGATCACCGGGATGGAAGATTTAGCCACGATGGCGCGGATCGTGGCAGTCGACTTTTCGCCGACGGGCGGGCCACTGAGACCGCCGGCCTGATCCCGATCTGGCGCGATGGCCGAATGATCGAGCGTGGAGTTTGTGGCAATGATGGCGGCAACCCCATGAGCCTCGCAGGTGGTGATGACATCATCGAGTTCGCTCGGCGAGAGGTCCGGCGAAATCTTGACGACGATCGGTTTGCTGGTGCGATTCTCGTCCTGGACCGCCTGCAGCAGCACGGAAAGCGATTCGCTGGCCTGGAGAGAACGCAAGCCAGGCGTGTTAGGCGAGCTCACATTGAGAACCATGTAGTCGGCGAAATTCCGGAGCCGTCGAAAAGAATGCAGATAGTCGGCCGGCGCTTGGTCGAGCGGAGTGAGCTTGGATTTGCCGATGTTGATGCCGACCGGGATGGCGGGCCAACGCCCGCTCTCGCGCAACTGGCGCAATCGGTTGGCGACCATATCGGCGCCGTCGTTATTGAACCCGAGACGATTAATGAGGGCCTGCTGGTCAGAGAATCGGAACATGCGCGGGCGCGGGTTCCCGGGCTGCGCCCGGGCGGTGACAGTACCGATTTCGACGAACCCAAATCCGAGCGCGGCCAGAGCCGGCAGAGCGATTCCATTTTTGTCGAACCCGGCGGCCAATCCGATGGGATTGGGAAACGTCACACCGAAGAGAGGGCGGGCTGCGTCGGACGGGCGGAAGCGGCGCAGCAGCGCGAGGAGCGAAGCAAAGGAGGACGCCTGCCGGAGCGAGCCAAGGGCCAGATCATGCGCGGCCTCGGGGTCGAGCAAAAAAAGAAGCGGCCTAACGAGCTTTTCGTAAACGATTCCGGTGTTCATTTGCCGATGCAAAATTGCCCGAAGATCGAATCCAAAATCTGCTCGTGATCGACCGCTCCGATCACTTCGCCGACCGCGGCGAGAGCCTGCTTGATCTCCACGGCATAGAGATCCGGCGTTTGCCCTTTGGTCAGCGCTTCTTCAGCCCGCGTGCAGGAATCGAGCGCGCGGCGCAGGCAATCGCGGTGGCGGGTATTGATGGCGACGGCGCTTTCCGCCTCCAGGTTTCCGTTTGTGATACGCGCGGTCATTTCGTCCTCCAGTTCATTGATCCCGGCGCCGGTCAGACACGAGATGCGCACGGCCCGCGTCTCCTTCCAGTTCGCGTGCTCGGGCAAGTCGCTTTTGTTAAGAACGAGCATTTCGGCTGAGTCCTGGCGAGAATTATCTAAACGGGCCGGCCGGGGTGCGCTTCGATCGGCCACGAAAAGGCTGAGGTCCGCCTGTTGCAACGACCGTTCGGTGCGCGCGATCCCTGCGCGTTCCACGGCGTCCGCCGATTCCCGCAACCCGGCGGTGTCGAGCAAACGCACGGAGATACCGCGCAGGTTAATCGCCTCTTCGACGGTGTCCCGGGTCGTTCCGTGCGACGCGCTGACGATGACGCGGTCGTAGCCTAGCAGGCGGTTGAGCAAACTGGATTTGCCGGCATTAGTCGGACCATAGATAACGACCCGGACGCCTTCGCGCAGAATGCGGCCACGCGCAGCGGTGGCCAGCAGTTCTGCAATTTCCCGGCGAATCGATTGGAGCCGGGCCAGCAGTTTGTCTCCGGCATCGGGAGTAATATCTTCATCCGCGAAATCGAGTGACGCTTCGACATGCGCGCTCAATGAAATCAACTCGTCGCGAAGAGCGGAGATGCGGCGGCCGAGGCTGCCTTCCAGTTGTTCGGTGGCGGAGCGCAAGGCGAGATCGGTTTTGGCGCGAATCAAATCGATGACGGCTTCGGCCTGGGTGAGATCCATTTTGCCGTTCAGGAAAGCGCGCTCGGTGAACTCCCCGGGCCGCGCGGCGCGCGCGCCGGCGCGGAGACAGAGTTCCAGGATGCGCGCGGGAACGAGAGTGCCACCGTGGCAGCTGATCTCGACCAAGTCTTCGCCGGTGTAGCTGGCGGGAGCGCGATGGACGGTGAGCAATACTTCGTCCACGAGGGCGTTTCCATCGACTACGTTTCCAAGGTGCTGGAGATGCGGTTGGAATTCGGAAGGTTTAGCCGAGCCGCGAAACAACTGGTCCGCCACGGCGATGGCTCCCTCGCCGCTGAGACGGACGAGGGCGATGGCGCCTTCGCCGGGCGGGGTTGAAATCGCGGCGATGGTGTCGCCGGCCTCGAACGAAGGAGGCGCCGCCGTCAAAGCGGGCGACCCTTCGGAAGAACTTCCTTTAACGCGGCGACGCATTGTTTGTTCTGTTCCATGGTTCCCACGGAAATGCGGACCCAGGCTGGAAGCTGATAACCCATGACTGGCCGGACGATGACCTTGCGGGTGAGCAGTTGTTGGAACACGGCCGGTCCATCGCCCACTTCCACCATCACGAAATTGGCGTGACTCGGGACAAAGCGGAGGCGTAGTTCACGGAACTGGTCTTCGAGATAGGCGCGGCCCTCATCCACCACGCTTTTGCTGCGGGCCTGGTGTTCCTTATCCTGCAGCGCGGCCAGCGCCGCGATCTGTCCAATGCCATTCACGTTAAAGGGTTGCCGCGTTTTTTGAAGGACGGCAATGAGCCCGGGCGGGGCCATGCCATAACCGACCCGCAAACTGGCCAGTCCGTGAATCTTCGAAAACGTCCGCAGGACCACCACGTTTCGGCCCTCGCGCACGTAGCGCAGCGTATCCGGTGGATCATCCAGGAACTCGAAATAAGCTTCGTCGAAAATGGTGACAATCTGTTCCGGCACGCGGGCCATGAAGCGATCGATCGCCTCTTGCGAGACGAGCGTGCCCGTGGGGTTGTTCGGATTGGCGATGAAGATGAGACGCGTTTTCGAGGTGATGGCCTCGACGATGGTGTCGAGGTGATACTGGTAGTCCGGGCTCGGCGTTTCAATGGTGCGGGCCCCGAACAAGGTGGCGATTAGTTTGTAGACGATGAAAGCATACTGAGAGGTGATGACCTCGTCGCCCGCGCGGAGGAATCCGTGCCCGAGAAATTCGATCACTTCATTGGACCCGGAGCCCATGATAATATTGGCCCTTTGCAAACCGAGCCGCGCGGCCAGCGCTTCGCGGAGGTAAAACGCGCCCCCGTCCGGATAAAGCTGCGCATTGCTGATGGCGTCGCGCACCGCCGCGATGGCCTGGGGTGACGGACCCAGCGGATTTTCGTTGGAAGCGAGCTTAACGATGTCGCGCGGATCGATTCCCAGTTCCCGCGCGGTCTCTTCGATCGGCTTGCCCGGCTCGTAAACGGCGAGATCGCGCAGTTGCGGGTTGGCCTGGTCCCAGATCGAAATCATTGCTTTGATCTTAGGCAGAAATTTCAGGATGAACAGAGCAGGCCGGGGCGCCAGCGGGGACGCCGCGTGGCTGCGTCCGGGCGGGAAGGTGATTTGCGGAGCGGACGCCGCGGCGCGGCGTCCTTACCTGTGGGAAAAAGCTGTTCAGGCAGTGAGATCTGTCTCAACGTTTCGATCGTTATGGACAGTTTTCATCTTTTCGCCGCCCAAATATTTTCCGGTCTCACCATCTATCCGTGGAAGATTGTGGGCTGGGTCGGCGCCGGGATTTTCGGCGCGCGGTTTTTACTGCAGTGGATCGCCTCGGAGCGGGCCAAGAAGAGCGTGATTCCCTTTGGGTTTTGGGAATGCAGCGCGCTCGGCAGCATTTTGGTCCTGAGTTATTTCATTTACAAAAGGGATTCGGTTGGCGTCCTGCAAAATCTGCTGCCCCTGCCGATCTACTTGCGGAACTTGTACTTCCGTTATACGCACCGCGACGCCAAACATCCCGGGGCGGAACCGCGGGCAGAAGAGTAATTTACGCGGGAGGCACCTCGTCCTACATTGGAGTGCGATGTCGACGAGCGACCTGATCTACCTGGACAACAACGCCACGACGCAGATCGATCCGGCGGCGGTGGAAGAGATGTTGCCGTTTCTGACCACGGCCTACGCCAATCCCTCGAGCGGCTACCAATGCGCCGCGCACGTGCGCCGCGCGCTCGAACAGGCCCGCCAGAGATTGGCGGGCACGCTCGGCTGCCAGCCGGCTGAGATTGTTTTCACAAGCGGTGGAACGGAATCGAACAATGCCGCCATCAATTCGGCCCTGCAATTTGAACCACGCGGAAAACATGTGATCACCACGGCGGTGGAACACAGCGCGGTCCGGCGCCATGGCCAGGAACTGGCGAAGCGCGGATGCGACGTTACGTTCCTCGGAGTCGATGCGGACGGGAACTTGGATTTGTCGGAACTGGAAGGCGCCATTCGGGCCGAAACCGCCATTGTTTCCGCGATGTGGGCCAACAACGAGACCGGGGTCATCTTTCCGGTCGAGAAGATCGCGGACATTTGCCGGAGCAAAAGAGTCTTTTTTCATACGGACGCCGTCCAAGTGATCGGGAAAATGGCTCTGCGCCTGCCAGAAACGGCCATTCATTTCCTGTCGCTCTCCGCCCACAAATTCCATGGACCGAAAGGCGTGGGGGCTCTTTATATCCGCTCCGGCGCACGCTTTCACCCATCGCTCATCGGCGGATCGCACGAGAGCGGGCGCCGCGCCGGCACCGAGAATGTCGCATCCATTGTCGGGCTGGGAAAAGCGGCGGAGCGGGCGGGCGCAGGAATCGCGGAAGAACAGAAGCGTGTCGGGGCCATGCGCGATCGGTTTGAGCGCGTCATCACGGCTAAAATTCCAGGCACGATCATTAACGGTGCGCAGGCGCTGCGTTTATCGAATACGACCAGTGTTTCGTTCGATGGGGTCGAATCGCAGGCGGCCCTGATGTTGCTCGACCGCGCTGGGGTTTGCTGCTCCGCCGGCTCGGCCTGCCGGACCGGTGCGACGGAAGCGTCGCACGTGCTCAAGGCAATGCATTTGAGTGATGAGCGGGCTCGTTGCACTCTGCGCTTCTCCTTCGGCCGGTTTAATTCGGAGGCTGAGTTGGAGCGCGCCTGCGAGCTGGTTCCGAACGTCATCGACAAGCTGCGGAAACTACAGTCGCCCAGACCGCAGACCGCGCTGGTCGGTTGAATTCACTGGCGAGAGCCGGACGCTGCCGCCTCTGTGGCAGTGCCGGTGGCGAAGCAGCTAGCGGGTGGCGATGGGCGCAGAGCAATGGCGATTTTCATAAATCTGGCCGTTCTTTGCTGTTAATAATGAAAATTACGCTTGCGACGAGCCTGGCAGGCTAGTTTCTCGTCGGGTCGGATAAGGTCGTGGAGGCTGGTCGGGCGGGACTTTCCGGTGAGGGGTGATTCGGCGCCTTTTTTGGTCATTATCCAAGGGGGAAGCTGAAAGAACAGTGCCGTCGGGCCGGTGCCTGGGTGGGGGCGCTTTTTTTGGGGGAAACAGGCATTTTTTTCTTGTCTTTGGGCGGGGGGCTGGATACAACTGGGCACAAATAATTTTCTAGCGGGTATAAGAATTGTTATTGACCTTGCGACACAATTATGAGAAATATGGGAATCATAGAAACGCACACCTTTAAACATCACCTCATGAAACCAATGAAATCTTCCTTCTCCCTTCAAGTCGCTCTCGCCGCCGCGGCCCTCGCCTTCACGGTCAGCGCCAGCCAAGCCACCGTGCTCGATCTTGGGTCCAGCGGCAGCGGTTCTGTCGGCGGGGCACTTTTCTCCACGACGGACATTCAACCGACCGGCACCGGGGTCTTTGACCCTTTCCTAAGCATCCAAAACACACCCACCGAGCAAGGATACAATGGCTCGAACGGAAATTTCGATACCAAGCGCGTGCCGCAGTGGACCCATGAGATCCTGTTCTCGCAGATGCAGATCACGACCATTAACGGCAGCCAATATTATGGATTTCTTGTGGACGTGAATGAACCCAATGGTGTCAAGGCGCCGATCTCGCTCGATAGCCTTAGGCTCTGGACGTCTTCCACGATTCAGACCAGCACGTCGACGGACGCGAACGGGAAATTTAACGGCTCGCTTGGGACCCTGGTCTTCGACCTCGGCGCGGGAAACAGCGTGCACTATATCGATCAACAGCGCGGCAGCGGCTCGGGTGACATCAATATCTTCATCCCAGTGTCCGACTTCGCCGGGACCAAACCGACGGATTACGTTTACATGTATCAGGCCTGGGGCAGTTCCGACATGAGCGAGGGCGGCTTCGAAGAGACGGCTATGATCGCGGGAGCGGTTCCAGTTCCTGAGGTGGCCCCGAGCTCCATCCTTTTTGGTTTCCTTGGTTTGGTTGTGGCGGCGAGTTCGCGTCGCGCCCTCGGCGGGCGGGTCCGCGCGTTGGTTCGCCACGGCAAGTAAGTTCTCCATCCCATCGTTTGGTTAAGCAGAAACGGCGTTGGCCCACTAGCCAGCGCCGTGTTTGTTTTTACGAGGCTGTCTCTCCTGAGCTGGCCCGGGAGCCGGCGAGTTACAGGCTTTCGTGCGG
>JBBRDU010000089.1:0-12933 GCA_038203615.1 Chthoniobacterales bacterium | reverse complement strand
ATACTAATGCTTCGGCCACTCCATGCCGGCGGTATCCTTCGATCACTCCCAGCGTGATGAGGCGGACTCGCTTGATGCGGTTCTTGCGATACAAAAGCTTTGCCAGTCCGATGGGCAAACCGAAGCGCGTCAGCCGGCCGTTTAAATCTTTCAACGCGACGTTGATGTCGGGCACCGCGAGGATGAAGCCGACCGGTTTCCCATCATCTTCAGCCAGGTAGCCTAGTTCCGGCCGCAAGATAGGTTTCATCTCACGCGCCATTTCATCGAATTCCTTCTCGGTAAAGGGAACGAATCCCCAATTATTTCGCCAGGCCTCGTTATAGATGATGCGCATCCGTTCGGCCTCTTCGGGTAATTTGCTTAAGTCGCCTTCGCGAATCGTCACCTTGTGCGTCGGTTTCCGTTCCTGACGTTCAACTACACGACGCAACCGCTTTGCAGCCTCTTTCGGATCGTCAAACCACCACGCGTAAAAGTCTTTGGCCTTTTCGAAGCCGGCATTCTCGATAAGCCGCGCGTAGTACGGGGGATTGTGGGAAGTCAGGATCGTGGGCGGATGTTCAAATCCATCGACGAGCAATGCGCAAACATAGTTCGTGGAGTAGTCGATCGGTCCCATCATCTCGTCGCGGCCGCGCGCACCGAGCCATCCCGCGGCTGCATCGAAAAGCGCGGCTGCTACGGAATCGTCGTCAATCGACTCGAAAAGACCGAAGCAACCGACGTTCGCGCCGTGCAACTCGTTGTAGCGCGGATCGTCGCTCGCCATGATTCGCCCGACGATCTGACCGCCGCGGCGCGCGATAAACAACGCGGCGTCGCCGTGCAAATAAAAGGGATGACGTTTGCGATCGATGAATTGCCGGCGCTCGATGATGAGCGGCGGTACCCATGCGGGATCGCCCTGGTAGACCCGCCACGGGAACTTGATGAACGCGTCGCGATCACCGCGCGAGACGACGGGCGTGACTTCAACCGTCTGCGTTAGGTTTTCGGACATACTGAAACGACTCAAATATTCCGCGAAGCTTTACGATGTCCCGACGGATGCTAATTCCAATAACCGAATTTGTTCCTCAGACGAAGCTAATCGACGAAATTGTGAGGGACATTGGAGGCGGTATTGAGACGACGCCTAATGGGCATCGCTCGTTTCAACCGGCTTGGCCGGGCCGCTCTCCTCCCCAGGAAGGAGATCGACGCGGTTGATTGGGTCGCCAGGTTCCGCCACCGGCCCTTCCCAACGCAGAAACTCGGCCGGTAATTTGGTCAGCCAGATGAGCGAGTCCGGCACGTGAACAAATAATTCGGCGATCACACCAATTTTCGGATGAATGACGAAGCGATCACCTTTCAGGAGCCGGTCCGCCATCTTCATCTGATCGACGCCGCCGTGCGATAGCTGCACGGTAACGACCCTCGGCTTCGGTGTGAAACCAACGGCCTGAAGTTCGATCTGTTCTCCGCGGACTAGCCGCGGCCGGAGATTCTGCATCGCCAGCATGAACCCATAACCAGCAAACGTCCGGCCAGGCTGCACCTCGATTTTCTCCGACCAATTTTTTAATTCGTCCTTCTCACGTTTTTGCGCCGTGGCCGTTTGGGTTTTGAAGTCGACCGCGAAATGGCGCATGAGCTGCCCGCCTTTCAGCTCGCGCCATGACCATTCTTCCTGAATGAGCTCGGGCTTTTGCCGGAAGACTGCTTTCTCCTCGGTGCGATCTCCGTGCTCAAATCTGTAGGTGATGGTGATCTGCAGGCGCCCGTCCTCGATCGATTCTGTGAACTCGCCATCAGCCAGCTTTTTTCCATTCGCGTCCCGCAATGACGGGAAGCCGTGCGCGGTCGCTTCAGGTTGGGTCACTTCTACGGCCGGCGCAGACAATGGCGAAAGGAACGCCATGACGAACAATACTGCGGCGTTTTTTCTGTTTAGCTTCATTGTTTGATACGGTCGGGCTTTCTACGAGGGAAACGCGATTTTCTCCGTTGCGCGGCCAACGCGCTTGGAGGCGCGGCGCCGTGATCGATCGACGCCACCAACACCGCATCCATCAAACGCGCGATGGGCGACGCCAAACGACGCGCGCCCCATGAGATCGGCGATATCGTATCCGCGCACCGCGACGCGGTTAGGTTTAACGCGCGTCACCGCGGTATTCCACACTGCGTTCTTATCGCTTTCACTCATAAGCTTTGTCCTTCCATGTTGATGAAATCTGAGTCGTTCTGCAAGTGGGCGTGCCACTCATTGCAGTTTTCAGCTTTGTCTGCGGTGACGAAGCGAGTAGCGTAATTTTCGATCTTCAAACAAAAGCACATCAAGACGACGCCGGCAAAGCCGCTGAGAATATCGAAAAGAGGCGTGTGCTGACGTTGATCGGTGGTGGGGCATCGGGATTGAAGTGTGCTCGGGGCTGTCACAGTGTCTCTAGTTTATGATGACACCTGAAATCCTCTGGTGGGCAGGCTTCGGTGCCTTTGTCCTCGCGATGCTCGCGTTGGATCTTGGCGTCTTTCAGCGCAAGGCGCACGAAGTGAAAATGCGCGAAGCGCTGGCTTGGACCGGCGTCTGGGTGGCACTGGCGCTGCTCTTCAATCTCGGCATTTATCTCGGCTGGATCGGCGCTTACACCGGAGTCGCGGCGCGGCAGCAGGCGGCACTGGAGTTTCTCACCGGTTACCTGATCGAGCTCTCGCTCAGCGTGGACAACGTCTTCGTTTTCGCGCTAATTTTTTCCTTCTTCCACGTGCCGGCGCTCTACCGGCATCGCGTCTTGTTTTGGGGAATCCTCGGCGCGCTCGTGATGCGCGCAGCCATGATTTTCGCCGGGGTCGCGCTCCTCCACGCTTTTCACTGGGTCGTGTACGTTTTCGGCGCCATCCTTATTTTCGGCGGGATCAAGATGTGGTTGAGCAAAGAGGTCAAAATCGATCCGCAACACAATCCCGTCCTGCGTCTGGTGCGGCGCTTCGTCCCGGTCGCCCAGAGCGCGCACGGCCAGCGTTTTTTCACCCGCGAAAACGGCGCGCTGGCGGTGACGCCGCTCTTCATCGTGCTGGTGCTGGTGGAATGGACCGACCTCGTCTTCGCGGTGGACTCGATCCCGGCAGTGCTCGCGGTGACAAGCGACGCGTTCATCGTTTTTACTTCTAACGTGATGGCGATCCTCGGACTGCGCTCGCTCTATTTTGCGCTGGCGGGGGTAATGCAGCGTTTTCATATGCTGCACTACGGGCTCGCCGCGATTCTGGTCTTTGTCGGCACGAAAATGCTGCTCGCGGATTTTTACAAGGTTCCGACGATCTTCGCGCTCGGGATCGTGGCCGGAATTCTCGCGGTGTCGGTGATCGCCTCGCTGCTCTGCCCGCCACCGCCAGCGCACGCGAAGAAACCCGGATGAGCCGCCCACGCGTTGAAGCGCCGTGCGAAAATGGCATCCGTTCCGGCGGCGCAAGCCGCGCGTCGGCTCGGCGGGCGGGCACAAATCACCAAGCGCGGACGTTCGACACGGCAGAGGTGCGTCCTTTTTTAGTAACCGCGCAGTCGGCCGAGAGCAATCTCAAGGGAATTCTTCATTTTTCTGAGGTACAAGTTCACGACGTTGCACCGGATCGAGATCGTTGGCAATGGACGAGCGAGCGAGCCGACTTACATGCTTCACGTATGCGGCGCGACTGCGAGCTGCGTCTTCTTTTTTTGATGTCAGCATGCTCATTGCTCAGAGATAGTCGGCCCGCAGGCCGATTCTTTTCGCCCGCATCATGGTAACTGCGAAACCGTCGCAAACGAGAACGCCGGCCAACGCCGGATCAACCGGCGGCGATCGGCCTAACGATTGATGGCAGCCGATCGCAATGCCTTTGGGAGCCGCGCCGCGAACGTGCGCGACGCGTTCGCCCGCGCGGCTGGCGCGCCCTTAATCGGCGGGAACAAGATCCGGCTGCTGAAAGACGCAGCAGAGAATTATCCCGCGTGGCTCACCGCCATCGAATCCGCGCGGCTGGAAGTTTGCTTCGAGAGTTACTTCATCGAGGAAGACGAAGTGGGGCGCCGCTTCCGCGCTGCGCTGGCGGCGCGAGCGCGGGAAGGGGTGCGAGTGCGCGTCCTCTACGATTGGATGGGCGCGGTCGGGCGCACCCCATGTTCTTTTTGGCAGCCGCTGCGCGAGGCCGGCGCGGAGGTGCGCTGTTTTAATCCGCCGCGTTTCTCCGAGCCGTTCGGTTGGCTCGGACGCGATCACCGCAAGATGGTGGCCGTGGATGGCGAGATCGGATTCGTCACTGGCCTGTGCGTCGGCCAGAGTTGGGTGGGGCGCCCGGAGAAAAAGATTGAGCCGTGGCGCGATACCGGCGTAGAAATCCGCGGGCCTGCGGTGGCGGAGATCGTCGCAGCATTTACGCAAACGTGGGCGGCCGCGCGGCGAGAGGACGTTTCCAACAACTCGTTAGGCGCCACGGAAGGATCGTTCACCGCCGCCCTTCCGCGCCGCGAAGATCTCCCGCCCGCGGGCGACACCGCGGTGCGCATCATCGCCAGCCGGCCGGGGACCACCGGCATCTACCTGCTCGATCAACTCATCGCCGCCCGGGTGAGCAAGTCACTCTGGCTGACCGATGCTTATTTTCTCGGAACGACGCCCTACATCCAGGCATTGCGCGCGGCTGCGCTCGATGGCGTGGACGTGCGGCTACTGGTCCCGGGCGCCAGCGATCTCGCGCTGGTGAGCTCACTCTCCCGTGCCATCTACCGGCCGCTTCTCGAGGCCGGCGTGCGCGTGTTTGAATGGAACGGACCGATGTTGCACGCCAAGACTGCGGTCGCGGATGAGGATCGGTCGCGCGTCGGCTCGAGCAATCTGAACCTGGCGAGTTGGTTCGGAAATTGGGAGCTGGACGTCGCGATCGAGGACCGCGAATTCGCCCGCGCGATGCGCGCGATGTACGAGGAGGACCTAGAACATTCGACAGAAGTCATTTTGAGCGCGCGACGCAAGCGCGTGCGATTGAGCCATTCCCCGGAACCGCGTCCTCGCCGGGCGCGCGGCAAACGCGGCAGTGCCAGTCGCGCCGCAGCCGGCGCATTTGGAGTGGCCAGCGCAGTGGGAGCCCTGGTCACGCATCGCCGCCTGCTCGGTCCGGCGGAGGCGAAAATCATGGTGACTGCCGCGACCACGTTCTTCCTGCTTGCCATCGTTCTGGTGTGGGCGCCGCGCGCATTGACCGTGCCGCTGGCGGCGTTCGGATTTTGGGTGGCCGGCGCGCTGCTTTGGAAGGCGTGGCGTCTGCATTGCGTCGCCGCGCCCTCCGCCACCGCGCGAAGTGGTCAAGCAGCGAAATGGAGGCTTTTTTTTTGAATGGTTACACATTGAAGCGCGTGGAACAGATGGGACTTGAGAGGATGCCTGCGTTGCGACTGTCGTCCGATCTGGAGGCGCTGCGCGCCCGTTCATCCGGACGGTCGCTAACCGTGGACGAATTGGAGAAGGCGCTCAAGGGCCGTGGATTCGCCATGCTGCTTCTTCTGCTGGCGCTGCCGTTTTGTTTCATCCCCGTGCCGGGGCTTTCCACGCCGTTCGGCATCGCGGTTTTCCTCATCGGCATCCGGATTGCGGCCGGACAGAAACCGTGGTTGCCGCAATTCATCCGGCGCAGGAGCATTTCTCCGAAGCGCGTCGCAAAGCTGCTCGAGGGCGCGACGAAATTCGCACGCCTGATGGAAAAGTTCGTTAGGCCGCGAATGCATTTTCTCCGGCGCTGGCCTGGAATGATGAACTTGATTGGCCTCGGCATCGCCTCGGGCGGTCTGCTGCTTTTGCTGCCATTGCCGATTCCCTTCACCAACACCATCCCAGCATGGGCGGTGGTGTGCCTGGCCTCGGGAATGATGGAGCGAGACGGTCTCCTCGTGTTGCTCGGCTACATCATGACTCTCGTGTCATGGGCATTCATCGGTCTCGCGTGGCTGCTTGGAGCAAAGGGCGTCGAAAAGCTATTCGATATTTTCTAGCTGTGAAAGTCCGCCACTTATGACGCCTCAGATCATCCTGCTCCTGGGTATCCTCGCGGTCGCACTGGCGCTGTTTGCGTGGGAGCGCATTTCGCCGGATGTGATCGCGCTCGGCGTGCTGCTCTCGCTTGTGTTCACCGGGCTATTGCCCGCGAAACAGGCATTTGCCGGCTTCGGAAGTGACGCGGTCATCATGATCCTCGGCCTGCTCATCATGACGGCAGCGCTCCAGCGCACCGGAGTCGTCGAGCTGGCGGGCCGCGCAGTGCTGCGGCACACCGGCGACGATCCCAACCACCTTCTCTGGGTCGTGATGATCGCCGCAGCGGGCATAGGCGCGTTCATCAGCAACACCGCATCAACGGCCTTTTTCCTGCCGGTCGTTTTCGGAATCGCGAAAAAATCGGGCGTGAACGCTTCGAAGCTGCTCATGCCGCTGGCTTTTTCCTCAATCCTCAGCAGCTCGGTCACACTTATAAGCACGTCCACAAACATGGTTGTGAGCGGCATGTTGACCGCACACGACATGCCGCCGATGGGCATGTTCGAACTCGCGCCCGTCGGTATTCCGATCGCCATCGCGGGGGTGGTTTACATGTTTGTCGCGCGCAGGTTCATTCCCGAGCGCGCCGGACCCAAGGAGCTAACCGAGAAGTTCGGCCTGCGTCCTTATCTCAGCGAAATCGTCATCAACCCGGACTCGCCACTGGCGGGCAAAACGCTCGGCGAAGCGCGTCTCGATCGGGAACTCGGCCTCGACGTCTTGCAGATCATCCGCGAGAAAGCGGAAGACCCCACACCGCGCGCGGACACGGTGATCAAACCCGGCGACATCCTGCTGGTCGAGGCGAGCGAGGAGGACATCGTTAAAATCAAGGACACCGCCGGCATCGAGATCAAAGCCGACGCGCACCTTTCCGATCCCGATCTCACGAGTGAAGAGACAGCGCTCGTCGAAGCGGTTCTGCTCCCGGGCTCGCCGCTGCTCGGTCGGACTTTGAAGGCGCATCGTTTCCGCGACCGCTACGGCCTGCACGTCCTCGGCATCAATCATCACGGCACCAACGTCGTCCGCAGAATCAGCCAGGCGTCGCTTCAGCTTGGCGACGTCTTGCTCGTCCAGGGCCAGCGCGAAAATATCGCGCGCCTGCATGATGACAATGTCTTCCGAATTCTCGGCCCGATGCAGCCAATGGAAGAAAAACGCCCGCGTCGCCGGCGCGCCCCGCTGGCCATCGCGATCTTCGTCGGCGTGCTCGCGCTCACGACCTTCGGCATCCTCTCGCTCCCGCTCGCGGTGATGCTCGGCGCATTGCTGGTCTTTGTCGCACGCTGCATCACACCCGATGAGGCCTACGCCGCCGTCGAATGGAAAGCCATCATTCTTATCGGCAGCATGCTTGGCCTCGGCGTGGCAATGGAACACACTGGCGCGGCAAAATACCTTGCCGCGGCGATCGTCTCGCTGACGGGCGCGCACCATCCGCTGTGGCTGTTGACCGCGTTCTTCGCCCTCACCGTCCTACTGACCCAGCCGATGTCCAACCAGGCCGCCGCGATTGTCGTGCTGCCAGTGGCGCTCCAGACCGCGCTCGGGCTCGGGCTTAATCCGCGCACATTTGCGATGATGATCGCCGTCGCCGCGAGTTGCTCCTATCTCACCCCGCTCGAGCCCTCGTGTCTGATGGTCTATGGCCCGGGTCGCTATCGTTTCGCAGATTTCCTCAAAGTGGGCTCCCCGCTGACGCTCCTCATCTACGGTATCGCCATCGCGCTCGTGCCGCTGGTCTGGCCACTCCATGCCCGGTGAGGCGCGACATCGGTGCCACGCGAGACCGATGAATGCCCGTGACAGGAGAGTCATGATGTAGCCGAGCAACACGGTTGTTCGACGTATTCTAGGGTCCGAACCGCATGTAAGGCCGGCAGTTTTCAATTTCGATTGCGGCTTGCGATGGCGGCTCTTAGATGAAACGGATGATCAGCGTTTTCGCGGTCACGATGTTCGGAATTCCGTTCGATTTTGTGTTGTTCGGGTTCACGTTACTTGGCGTTGCGTTCTTCCATCATTACACGTTGCGCGTCTCGCTTATCGGCTTGGCCGTGATTGCGATTTACAAGATTGAGTTCACCGGCTTCAAGACGGGTTCGGGCCTCGCCGGTTTTTTCGGTCACTTGGCCCATGAGTGGGTCATCCTTACGAATCTGCTCTAGTTGCTGATGGGTTTTGCCCTCTTGTCGCGTTACTTCGAGAAGAGCCACGTACCGATGCTGTTGCCGAAATTCCTTCCGCACGATTGGAGAGGCGGTTTCGTGTTATTGGCGATTGTGTGGATCCTTTCCGCATTTCTCGACAACATCGCTGGAGCGCTGATCGGTGCGCAATGGCGCATCAACTATTTCGTGCCAAAGAGCTTATCGCTTTTGTTGCCGCCATCCAACGCCGGCGGCACTTGGAGCGTATTGGGCGACACCACCACTACGATGATGTGGATCGCCGGCATCTCGCCAGTGCGCGTGTTCGAGGCGATCATCCCCGCGACCGTTGCGCTGTTCATTTTCGGAATCCATGCGGCCAAGCATCAGCGCGCCCTCGAGCGCGGCTTGGTTGCACAGGGCGACATCGGCATCCTGATTGGCCAGTTCCTTGACAATTTCAGATACGCTTACAACTCAAAACCTAATCCCCGCTCTGCGGTTTGTCAGCGCCAAATTCACTTTTTCTACGGGTTCGACCCTGCTATAGAAACCCTTCCGCCAGCAACTTCACCGGAAGAAAATTACAAAGTAGAAAACCGGACGAGAAGTCAGAAGTCAGGCGGGAATCTACGGAACCAAGAATGGGGAAAGACGTTATTTTTCAAACTGACCCACTGCCGGGCTTTCTCCTCCAGACAGCTTGGCGGGAAAATGGCCGAGGCGATGATTCAGCCCCGAGACTCTATGCCCGAACCGGGCTTGCAGCGCGCCACTGGGCGCCGACACGGGGGTCGGCAAGGCTACGGAGCAAGTCCAACAATGCATGTCGATAGCTCTGGTAGGGAGCCCGTTCTTCGGGAGCCACGGGCAGGAGTTCCGAAGCGAACTGAGGAAGTTCCGCGTGCGGCAACCCGGCGCGCTTGTGATGCACACCATGAAAAGGCTCATGGAGCAGGCTGAAGGCAACCAGCCGGCCAATCCAGCCCTGCGCTACAATGCTCCGCGTGGAGCTGTTGACCGTGTTGCCAGTCAGCCCAACGTGCTCGATGTATTTGCGCCAACTTTGCAGGTTCGCGGCCAGAATCGCAGGCGCCAGATACATCCACAAAAAGTAGGGCCACACGTGCCAATACGTGACGGCGGATACGATCCCGATCCATACGACGAACATCAAGACCAGTTCGGTCCAAATTCGCCGCCGAACTTTCTTGCTGCGAATCGGTGAACCGGTCCGCAGGAAAGTGCGCAGGAATAAGGACGGCGTGAAGAGCAAGCCAGCGGTGAGTTCGAGAAAGGCGGCGAGAATCCGTTCCCATCGTGGCTTTCCAGGATGGACGAACGGCCAGAGTTCTTCGTCACGCTCGGTGGCCAGCTGTGCGTGATGCAATTGGTGCGCGGCGCGATAGAGGCTGAAGCTGGTGAAACTCAGGGTCGCAAGGAGGATGCCTTCTATCTCATTGAAGCGGCGGCTCCGGCTCAGCAGGCCGTGGGACGCTTCGTGAAAACCGACGAGGGACCCGTGCATAAGATGGCTGGCGACCAGGACAAGCGGCACTGCCAGCCAGAGCGACGATCCGCTATACAAGACCGCTGCGAGCGCAATTTCGGTGAAGAAAAAGAGGAAGGTAACGAAGTGGAATGCCGAACGACTCACCCAATGAGGCTGTTCGATCGATTCCTCGGTTGTTTGGATATAGGTGATCACAGACTGGTCATAACCGTTTCGGTTTGGCTTTCGGGTGAGCGGCAAGCGCTTGCCAGCACGGCCTGATAAAGTTCGCCTAGATTCTGAATATCACCAACGGGAAACAGGTTCGGCCGGTAGAGCCACACCACTTCCAGTTCGTCACCTTTCTCGTTGATCTCGCAGCCAAGGTCGAAACGGGCGGTGCCAGTGGAGCGTACCTTGAACTGAAGCGACATACCCGGCAGCGCGATATCCGGAATGGGATGGTTTTGCAGGGCGAAACGCACCTCAAAAATAGGATTACGCGCAGGCGACGGCGGATCGCCCAAAGCCTGCACGAGTTCGGCAAAGGGCATGGCGTTGGCGAAGGAATCGGCGGTTGCCTGATGCACTGCGCGAAGGCCGTCGGAGAACGTCCGCTTCCCGTCAACCTGACCGCGCAGCGGCACAATGCCGGCAAAGTAGCCCATGGTCTCACGCACCGCGTGTTTGCCTCGATTCGCAACCGGGGTGCCGACGAGAATGTCGTCAGCGCCCGTCCACTTGGACAGAGCGATTTGGAACGCGGTCAGGAGCGTGCTGAAGAGGGTGGCGCCATTAAGTCGGGCCAGCTCCCGCACCGCGCGGCCCAGGTCGGCTGGGACGAGCGAAATCCAGCGGTCTCGCTCTCCCGAAACTGTATTCGGCCCGGCGGGCGCGCTCCAGAGTCGGCGTGTCCCAGCCAGGCAAGATTTCCAAAAGATAGTTCGTTCTTCCAGTTTCTCGGGCTGCCAAAAAGCACGCTCGGCTGCACCCCACTCCGTATAAGAGAGCGGCACGGGAGCCTGGAAGGAGTGCACACCTCTTATCCCATTCAGGTAAGCCGCGCACAGTTCTTGAAAGAACAAGCCCAATGTCCAGCCATCGGCAATCGCATGGTGAATCGCAAACACCAGCACATGGTCATCAGCGGCGCGACGGAACACCTCCGCGCGATAGAGCGGGCCCTGCACCAGATCGAAGGGCTTGCTGAAAACTTCCCCGGCCAGTTCCTCTATCGCTTCTGGCTTTTGTTGCGAGGCCGGGAGTTCGTGGACCTTCAGCGTCGGCTTGCCAGCATTCCGGATCATCTGCATGGGCTGATCCTTGCCAGGCAGGAACGACAGGCGAAACACCTCCTGACGGTCGACCACTTTTTGCAACGCCACCTCGAAGCTCTGCGGTGTCACCAAGCCGCGTGCTTGAATGACAGCGCAAATGTTATTGGACACATCCGCCGCTGCTACGGGCGACGCCTCCCACAATTCCCGCTGGGGAAATGTCAGCGGCTGGAGGCGGATCTCTCCGCTCTCGAGCCATTGCTTCAGACGCGCTCGGTTGTCTTGGACAAGCACGGTTCGAGAATCGAGTCTTCCTCCACCAGTTCCGTGGGATCGGGCGACGTGGCATCGCCGAGCAACCGATCAACGGCGTCATCGGAGAGCGCTTGCAAGTCCACCTCATCGGTGGATGCCGGTTTCGCGGGCAGTTCGGACGTGGCGGACGGCTTGACCTCTGCGGTGCCGCCCATGTATTCGGCGATCAGGGTTGCGATCTGTCCGATCGTGCGCGCCTGCATCAGGCTCGCTGGCGGCAGGGTCACGCCGATGGCGCTCTCGATCGAGTTTTCGATCTCGACGGCCATCAGTGAATCGATCCCCAGGTCCGTGAGCGGTTGGTCGGCCTGCAGACCCTCGGGCTTGACGCGCAATACCGATCCCACGACATCTCGCACCGCATGTCCAATAACATCGATGCGATCTTCCGGCGACGACGACTCGATCTTGAGCCGCCAGTCACTTTTTGCGCCGCTGGACTCCGCTCCTTCGGCGCCCGCCACAATAATATGTTCCAGCAAAGGACTCTCCATGGTGCCTCGGAGCGACTGCCGCCATTTGGACCAATCCACTCGAAAAGCCGTCTCCTGAGTGACGCCAGCGGAGAGGAACGACTCCAGGAGACCAACCACTTCGCCCGGTGAAAGGGGTGCAAGGCCCAGGCGCGTCAGGTATTCAGCCACCCGCTCGTTGCGGGCCACATAGCCTTCGCCGCCGAGAGCGCCCCAGTTGATCGCGAGTGCAGGCAGACCGATGGCCCGGCGATGATGAGCCAGTGAATCGAGAAAGGCGTTGGCCGCCGCATAGTTGGCCTGGGCCATGTTGCCAAAGACGCTCGAAACGGATGAGAACATCACAAAGCAATCCAGTTCCATGTTGAGCGTTCCTTTGTGCAGGAGCCATGCGCCGTATGCCTTCGGTGCCAGCACGGTGCGCATCCGTTCGCGAGTGAGCGATGCGATCGGCGCGTCATCAATTACCATCGCCAGGTGAAACACGCCCTTGAGCGGATGCCCGGCCGATGAAATCTCCGCCAGCAGCCGCTTTACGTCCTCCGGCGATCCGGCATCCGCCAGCACCACCTGCACATCCACCCCGCGTGTGCGCAGATTAGCCAAAAAGTGTTCTGCTTCGGGCGTGGCCGGGCCGCTTCGGCTAGTCAGCACCAGATGTCGCGCCCCACAATCAGTCAACCATTCGGCCAACACTTTGCCGAAGCCACCAAACGCGCCGGTGATCAAGTAACATCCGTCCGGGTTCACCTCAAAGGCAGGAGCCAATGGCTCGCCGCGCCGCGCGACAAAAGGCTCTGGAAACGACACCACTACTTTGCCGGTGTGTTTGCCCTGAGCCATCAAACGGAAGGCCACGTCAATGCGGCAGGCCGGAAACGAGCGGAACGGCAGCGGACGCAGCGCCTTCTGCGCGATCAGGCCACTAATCTTTTCCAGGAGCTGGCGCGGCTGTTCTTCATCGCCACTGAAGATCGCGTCCATCGCGACCACATGGAACGACGCATTATTCCTCATCGGCCACAGGGGGATGCGGGAGTTCTGGTAAATGTCCCGCTTTCCGATCTCGATGAAGCGGCCGAACTGCGCGAGGCACGAGAGGCCCATGGGGATCGCTTCGGCGGCGAGTGAGTTGAGTACCACATCCACGCCCTTGCCTCCGGTGAG
>JBBRDU010000088.1:0-13060 GCA_038203615.1 Chthoniobacterales bacterium | reverse complement strand
GTTTGACTCCGCTCGGTCAGCGCGCGCCCGGCATCATAGGCGCGAAAACCCCACTCGTCCGGTTTGGCCAGGAGACGCTGGAAAAGCTTTTCGCCGGCCTGGGCGAGTTCCATCTGCTCCTTCATGTAATCCGCGGTTTCCTGCGCTTGCGTAGTCAGCGCCGTTCCGAGGAATAAACCCGCACTCAAAATCGTTAAAGCAGCCTTCACGTGCGCATTCTCTCGAATCTACGGTCGATATACAAGCCTCTGGTGGAGACACAATATCTGGAGAAAGGGGTCAGAAGGTAGAAAAGGCGTGAAGCCAGCACCGAAGCCTGCGGATTCCCAACTTGTTACGCCGGCATTCTTGGGGACCACTCGGGTGATGCGCACACAACAGCTGATGGCGATTGCCCTCAAAACCGGATTCGCCAAAGATCACGCGCGGCTTGTCATGTTCGTTGACTCGGGGGTCGCTAACATGCCGCGACTGCGCGAGATTCTGACGGCCACTCGCGGCTTGCGGCGTGGGCCAATTTCGAGAATCGTTTTCTCAAGCCATGAGCGATAGCGCGCTTCAACAAATCATCCAGTCCAAAGGGACGGAGTGTCGCCGTCTGCGCGAACTGCCGTGGCTCGAGAAACTGGAAATGCTCGACCGGCTGCGCGATCGCCCCCTGTTGCTGCCGCAGACACAGGCCGTGGGGACGGAGAGGAAGGTCGACGGCCGAAGAGAGAGAAGTGGAGTTGACTTTCCACCTCGCTGGCCGCTCAATTTTCGGGTTAAGTTCTCTCCCACTCCTTTGACCCGCCAACGGCAAATCCCCATGAAACATCCACGTTCATTTTTGGCACCGCTCTTCTGCATGCTTCTCTTTGCAGGGGCTTATTCCGCGGTATCCGGCAGGACTCCACCCGCGGATGTGGGATCGGGACGTGTGGCGTGGTTCGATATCACCACCTCCAACTTGGACGAGGCGAAAAATTTCTACGGCAAGTTGTTCGGTTGGACCTTTGAGGAATTGAAGGTTACCAATAAGGCGGTCGAGATCGTGGCGGGCGGCGCAAGTATTGGAACGTTGCGGGTTGCCAATGGCCCCATCAGCGCAACCAACGGCGTGGTTTATGTGCAGGTCGCTGACATTGTGGTGAGCTGCGAGATCGTGAAGCAGTTGGGAGGCAAGATCGTTCCTGGATTCCCGTTCAATCGTTCCGATGGGGCAGGCGCTATTGCGCTTTTTTTAGACCCGTCAGGTCACCCCATGGGCATGTATTCCAGAACTCCTCTTCCGGCGCCGAGTCCAGCGGCTAAATGAAAACGTGAGAACCACGTAAGGACACGAAGCAGAGTCGAAAATACCTAAAGGGACAGGTTTTCTGTAAATCCGCGAGCCCGGGCAGCGCAACGCGCGACGGGCTGCGTCGTTTTCGATGCATCCCTTGAAGTTCGCACCCGGATTGCATTTCACCGGCGATGCTCTGACCTCATCCCGTCTCGAGGATGCGAGACTCGCCGGTGCGACCAGCATGGCACATGACCTCTTGCCGGCATGAGTGTGCCTCCCGTCATTCCGGTCATGACCCAGCATCTGGCGATGGGCGAGCGCCCATCGACTCTGATGCATAAGGGGACATGTCTGTTGTGGCCTTTTCTTGGTGACATACAGATGCCTAGCGGTTCCGCCCCGACCGTGAGAAAGTGGGTCTATTGCTGATGAAATGGATCCTGATTCTCGTTGCGCTGCTCGCCCTGGTCGCGTCTGTCTGTGCCCAGAAGAACAACACGTCGGGGGACGGCTTGAAAGACGCGGTCATCCTGGTGATCCGGCACGCCGAGAAACCGATCGACGACAAAGGGTTGTCGCCGGCGGGCCAGGCCCGCGCCATGGCCTACGCGGACTACTTCAAGAACTTCATGGTTGAGGGGAAACCCTTGAAACTGGACAAACTCTATGCCGCCGCCATCTCCAAACACAGCGAGCGTAGTGGCCTCACGTTGGAACCGCTCGGCCGGGCGCTCGGGCTGAATGTCGAAGGCGGGTACGCGATAAAAAAACCAGAGCAATTGATGGCGGCCATTCGCCAGCAGCCGGCCGGCCGGCACTCTTTGATTTCCTGGCACCACGGATCCATTCCGAAGCTGCTCATCGCGCTTGGCGCCGACCCGACCACGCTCTTCGCGAAATGGAATGGTTGGCCCGACGATGTTTTTGATTGGGTGATTCAGTTGCGATACGACTCCGAAGGTCGACTCATCGACGCCAAGCGCATCGACGAGAATTTGATGCCCGGCGACGCGGTCAACAGCGCCGCCCGGAATCGTTGAGGCGGGGGAGACAATCGAGAGCCTGAGGTGGAACGCGATCACCGGGCGCGTTGACGAAAATCAAATGCCGCCCGCGCCCGCGGGTGGACAAGCCCATGGGTCCCGCCCTGCGGGATGTCCGGAGGTCACGATCCAGCTGGATCGATCGCGTGCAACGTGTCGAGGTGCTTAGAGGGGGAACCCCTTTATAACCGCTCGGATCGCTACGTTATCTCCGGCAATCGCAGTAGGTCGGTCGCCATCAAGAGAGGCGGAGGCGCACCGGATGGAATTGGGGCACCGGCGCGATTCGCCCAATACACGGGCATCCCAACGGCGCCCGCCCCCGGGACATCATGCGCGGAGCCGGCGACGAAGAGCACGCGCTCCGCCGGAAGTCCCAGCGCGGCCAGTCCGGCTTGGTACGCCTGGGGAGCAGTCTTGTAGTAACCGGCTCGTTCCGCGCTCATGATGATTTCAAAAGTTCCGCCCGTCGCTGCCGCGGCCACCTCCGCGAGATGCTGCGAGCAATTGGTCACAATCGCCAAACGATAGCCGTGAAGTTGCTGCAATATCTCCGGCGCATCAGGCCAGGGCTGCAATTCCGGCCAGCGCGTAAGTAACTCGTCGGCCTTTCCGGCCTCGAGTCCGACCTCAACGGCCGACTCGCGCACGATGTCGTCGTAGGGACGATAGACGCCCGCCGCGGTTACCCGCTTCAGCGAGTTCATCCGCCACGCGCGTCCGAGGGCGTCCGTTCCCGCGACCGATGACCAAAGGGACCAGCTGTCGATCAATGCGGTCAGCAAGTCGAATGCGATGGCGTCAAATCGCGCAGGATGCATCATTGGCTCCTCCAAGCCTGAGAGTTTTTCGTTGTTGGTTTCATTGAGGGCAGGTTCTTCATGGCTCCGTGTCGTATTGGTGGTTTCTCGATCGCGTTATAGAACCATTGCCATCGGTTAAAAGTGCACGAAGGGACAGGTCTTTTGTTGCGCTTGGTGATGCATCCGATTAGGAAAGTGCGCTAGATTACCGCATGCAAGTCTTGGAAAGGCTGGCGCGGCACCTGACAAAGTTGCCCGATGTGTCGGGGGCACTCTTTGTCGCGCCGAACGCCACGATCGTGGGCGACGTGCAACTTGGTAAGGATAGCAGCGTTTGGTATGGCGCGGTCCTGCGCGGTGACATCGAGGCGATTCGCATCGGAGAGTCCACCAACATCCAGGACCTCGCGCTGATCCATCTGTCCGATGATCTGCCGGTCCGCATCGGCAATTTCACGACGGAGGGTCACAGCGCGGCTATCCACGCCTGCGCGATTGGCAACGAGTGTCTCATCGGGATGGGCGCGACCGTGCTCGATTGCGCTGAGATCGGCGATCGCTGCATCGTGGGGGCGGGAAGCTTGGTGACGAAAGGTTTCCAGGCGCCGCCGGGCTCGATGATTTTTGGTGCGCCCGCGCGTGTGGTGCGCTCGTTGACGCCGGAAGAGTCCGCCTCCCTCCGCGCCATGGCGGAGAAATATGTCGTCGTCGCGCGCGCCCACGCGGAACGAAAGAGCAAAGGGAACGGCTAGGATTTCACCACAGAGGGCACGGAGAACGCGGAGGGGCAGAAATCTTTCAACCGTAGATTTACGCAAATTTTCTCCGGGTAGAAATTGAGCGTAGGAATTAGTGAGGCTGAAGCGACTCACGCAGCGGCGCGGAGGCGCAGAACAGTTGCGCCGCCTTGCGGATTTTCCGCGGTGTTCGTTTTGAGGTCAGACAAAATTTTTCTTTTGAGGTTTGACAGGCAACCAAATAGTTGCATATGGTTCGCGTGTTGGATGCAGTTTTCAAAGCGTTGGCCGATCCGAGCCGCCGGAAATTGCTGGATGTGTTGCACGCGAACAACGGACAGACGTTGTCGGAACTGTGCGGGCATCTGGACATGACCCGGCAGGCGGTGACGAAGCACCTGGTTCTCCTCGAGGAGGCAAATCTCGTCGCGACGGTTTGGCGCGGCCGCAAGAAGCTGCATTTCCAGAATCCGGTGCCGCTGCACGAGATCTCCGAGCGCTGGATCCGAAAATACGAACGCCACCGCCTCCAGGCGCTAAGCGATCTGAAGAGAGGCCTCGAAAGACCAAAAACAAGAAAAACCTGACGTTATGCAAAAACCGAAGTTAGTTTACACCACCTACATTCGTACCACGCCCAAGAAATGAGTTTTTGGAATCACCGATGGACTCAGGTTTGCATAGATTTTTGGGAGAGATTTGGCGTCAAGAAACGCAGAGAACGCCTCTGCGTGAGACCAGAGGTAAATTTGTGGCTCCATTCGGGTACGATTCGTGGTTCCCTGCAACCATGGTTTGCTTCCTGCCGACGTGATAAACTTTTCGCTCCTCCCGATCATCCAAGCCGGCTTCGTGGTCGTGACCGTCGCGGCTTACGGCTGGACGCTTTACACTTTCAACCAGGGAATGTCGGCGGCGGGATTTTCGGCCGAGCGGAAACAGCGGACGCTGCTCGGGCCGCTTCTGCTCCTCCCCGCATGGGCTTTGTTCATCAGCGTGGTCTCGCGGCGCGGATTCTTTTCTGATTTCTCCATGTTCCCGCCCCGAATGGTAGTCGTCTTCCTCGTTCCCCTGGTCGCCGTCCTCCTTCTGACCTTCTCGAAGACGCTGAATGGAATCCTGACCCACATTCCGGCCCAGAACATCATTCGCCTTCAGGTGTTCCGAGTCCTGGTGGAAATTTTGCTGTGGATGCTGGTGCTCCAGAAGCTCCTGCCGGTGCAAATGAGCTTCGAGGGTCGAAACTTTGATGTCCTGATCGGACTGACGGCGCCCCTTGTTGCGTGGCTGATGGCCCGGACGAAATGGTCTCCGGCTTTTGCGCTCGCTTGGAACGTGGCGGGCTTGCTTTTGCTCTTCAACATCGTGGTCATCGCGATTCTTTCGATGCCCACCCCCCTTCGTTATTTCATGACTGAACCGGCGAACACGATCGTGACGACCTTTCCCTACATCTGGCTGCCCGGCCTGTTGGTGCCACTCGCCTACGCGCTGCACTTCTTCTCGATCCGGCAGATTCTCACGCGGAAGAAGAATGAGGGATAGGGAACCACCAATAAATCCCGAAGAGAACACGAGCGGTGCCGCTGCTGCGGCTCCCGGCGGTGGTTCCGTGCGCGGGGTTCGGAAATTCTTCGTCCTCTCCGTGAACGCCGCGTGAGGAATCTGCTTCTTGCTCAAGCCTGACGGTAATGATCCGCGAGTTTGTACGTTCGCGCGTACAAGCCAAACGCGGCGGCGGCGGCGAAGGCGAAGGCAGCGAAGAAAAACATCTGCGTCGCCGTGACGCCGAAGCCGGCGGATTTGATGGCGCCGACGACTCCCCCATTCTTCACGCCGGCGTTCACGATCAGCACCCAGAGGTTTCCGATCGTCACGGAGAGACTCCAGAAGCTCATGATCGTGCCCTTCATCGCGGCCGGCGCCTGACTGTAGGCGAACTCTAGGCCCGTCGCGGAGACCAGCACCTCGCCGAGCGTGAGAATGGCGTAGGGCAGCACCTGCCAGACGATGGTGACGGCATTGCCGCGATCGAGCGCGACTTGCATGCCGCCCACCACCACCCACGATGCCGCGGCAAAAAACAGGCCGGCGGTCATGCGCCGCAACGCGGTCGGCTCCCAGCCGCGGCGGCGCAGGGCCGGGTATAGCACGAGGTTGTTAAAGGGAATCAACAACATGACGAGCAGCGGATTGAGCGCCTGCATTTGCGAGGATTGAAACCACGACGGCTTCGTCATGGCGTCAGCCTGCAGGACCCACGTCGAAGCCTTTTGATCGAACAGCGACCAGAACGGTGTCACCAGAAAGAAGAGCACGAGCACGCGCAGGACGGCGCGCACGCCGTCGACCGCCTCGTCCGGATGCGAGCCGCGCGCGCGGTCGAGCTGGAGCCAGACGCCGGCGCCGCCGAAAGCCAGGAGCGCGACGAGCGCGACGCAGAACGAGACCACGAAACCGAACGATGGCATGAGCGCGAACGAGGCGAACGCCAGGATCACGCCGATCGCGGCGATGACGAGACCGGGCCGCGCGGCGGCGAGAGCGGTCCGGCAAACCCGCAGAAAAGAGTGTGGATTGGAGGGGGCGGGCGGCACGCGAATGTAGCGCCGGCGCCCCAGCCAGAAGATGAGCGTGGCCACGAACATCAATGCGCCGGGAATACCGAACGCGACGGACGGTCCGTACTTCTTCAGGAAGATCGGCATCAGGAGCGAGGCGAAGAACGAGCCGAAATTAATGATCCAATAGAACGCATCGAAGACCACCTTGGCGCGGTGCTTGTTGGATTGATCGAACTGATCGCCGACAAACGAGGAGACGCACGGCTTGATCCCGCCCGAGCCGAGCGCAATCAGGCCGAGGCCGGCGTAGAACGTCGTGCGATTCGATTCCGAGAGCGCGAGACACGCGTGCCCCGCGCAGTAGACGAGGCTGAGCCAGAAAATGGTGTTGTACTTGCCGAAGAAACGATCGGCGATCCATCCGCCGAGCAGCGGAAAAAAATACACGCCGATGACGAAAGTGTGGAAGACATCCTTGGCGCCGGAGCCGCGTTGCGCTTCAGGGAGATCGAGCAGGAGGGTCGAGACCAGGAACACGGTGAGGATGTTCCGCATGCCGTAGAAACTGAACCGCTCGCAGCCTTCGTTCCCGATGATAAACGCAATCTGGGACGGAATGCGCGGCTGGGCGGGGGCCGGCGCGAGGGTCGTAGAGATCGTACTCATGCGATCGCTGAAATCTCACGCCCGGGCACCGGTGGAAAGATCAAACCGCGAAGAACGGATGGGAACCGCGAATTTTGCGCGAAAGGACAGGTATGAAGACGGGGAATCGCACCCGGAGATCACTTTCCTTTTCGTTGACGGCGAGGAGAAATTTCATCTTGGTATGAATCATGGAACCGAACATTTCACCAGAGGCCAGGAGCAACCGCGCGCGGGGTTGGGTGCTAATCGTCCTCGGCCCGATGCTGTGTTTGGCGATGGCCGTCATTTCGTTCTCGATCTGGCGGACCATTCATTTCCAGGGGCAGCTCGGCAGCACTTCCCGCTGGAACGGCAGTGCCGAGATGACGGCGCGCACGTTTCAGCTGTTCGGGACGATCTTTGTCTTTGGCCTCGTCTGCGTGGGGGCAGGGATCTATCAACTTCGGACCGGCCGGCGGAATCTGATCTTTGTCGTGGCCCTGCTGGTGCTCGTGGGGGTCATGATCTTCCTCGGTCGGAATGTCATGCAGCTCGCGCGCTGACCAGCTCGGCTGCCCGCCGCCCTAAAACCTTCGGCAGCGACCTCTCGGAGGGAGATCGAAATATGACACCCCCGCGGGTCAAAAATCCCCCCGGCGGATCGTTGAGATGCGAATCAGGGGTATGTCTGATCCCCGAAATACCGCCCACAACAAAAAAGTGAAACAGGAGAAAGCGCATCATCCGCCTGCTCATCCCGAAACGGGAGCAGCCAACGCGGCTGAAATGCCCGGAGCGGCGCCAGAACCGGTGCTCACGAAACTGGCGCATGATCAGGAGGATCTGCAAAAGTCAGTGACGGTGCTCTCCAAGCTGAAAGAGATGGAATTTCATTCCCGCGCGAACATGGAGACGCTGGCAAAGCTCACCCTCACGATTGAGGACGAGCTGAAGCAGAAGGAATTCTCGGACGGGATCGGCGCCCTCTATTCCACCCAAGATGGCTTCCAGGCCAAGATCACCGCGCTGATCGAGACCTATCAGGCCAAATGCGAGAGCATGAAGGAAGCAGCGTAAGCGGGTCGGCACCCCACGTGCCGTCGCTTAATCCGTGAAATTCGCCCAAGGGCTGATCGTACCGGCCACGACTCCGGCGGCGTTGGTGATCGGGCCGACCTGACAGGCGGCGGTGACGCTGAATTTGGTCGGCGAGTTGCTGACGTGATTCCGCGTCACCAAGGTCGCGCCCACCGCCTTGATGCCGGTGGTGCAGCCGAAGACGTTGTTGCCGTCGACGAGGCTGCCGCCGGCCTGGCAATCGATGCCGGTCACGATCGTGGCGCCGCTGACTTCGCACTGGGTGATCCTGGCGTTCGCGACGGCGCGAATACCGATCGTCGATAAGCCGCCGACGTGGCAATGCTCCGCCACGCAACCGGTGCCGAGGTCCAAACCGAAGGAGCCGCCGGTGCCAAAATTTCCGACGCCGGAAGCGGTCGAACCGCTGATGGCGCGCCGGGCAAAAATGCCGACGCAGGGCGCCGTGGAGTTGGCCCCGAGAATGTCCACCTGGCAATCCGACACCCGCTCGCCGGTGATTCCGGTGATGCCGCCGGTGCTGCCCCCGAGATGAACCAGATTCGAAACGGCCGAAGCGCTGATGACCCGGGCGGAGATTCCCACGATCGCACTCGTGGTCGAGATCGAAGTCACGCGGCAACGCGAAACGATCTGCGCGTCGATGCCGTACATGAAGGCGGAACTCGAGGAGTTTCCCACGTTGACCACACTGCAATCGCTGACCGTGCCGTTACTTTCAATGCCGTACTGCACACTGGCGCTGCCGGGACCACCCACGCTCGAAACGCTGCAGGCGGAGACGGTGTTGGCGCCGATGCCCTCGCTCACGCCGCTGCCGGTCCCCCCAATCGAGACGGCCGCGCAGCCGGTGACCGTCTCGGCCTGGATTCCGACCGAGATTCCGTTGCCGCCGCTATCGACGCCCGTCACGCTGCAGCCTTGGACCGTCCGGGCCAAAATGCCGTAGCAATCGCCGGCGCTGCTGCCCGTGAGGGAATTCACATCACAGTCCGTCACCGAGCCCGCCAGAATGCCATGGGACGTCGCGCCGCCGGCAGCGAGATTGGATACGGCGCAGGCGTGGACGGTGCCGCTCGTGCTGCCAATGAGGATGCCGGCAGCGGCGCCGGTGATTGAGCAGCGTGACACGGTCACGGCGTTTCCGCCGGTGAGATCGATGCCGGCGCCGCCGACGGTCGCGATGGTCAGATTTTCAAGAACCACGCCCGTGGGGGCGTTGGCGGTGGAAAGGCCGATGCCGGCGGCGCCCCAAGAGCGAATGCCGCCATTGCGGATCGCGAGGTTCGAGGACGCGCCGCGGATCTCGATCCCGCGCGTCGATCCACCGGTTCCGATCAGGGAAAAGCCATTGAGGTCGATCGAGACACCATTCGCGTTGACCGCGATTGCCGCCTTTCCGTTCAAGCCGGCCACGTTGCCGGCGGAGATATAGTAGGAGCCGGGAGTGTTGATCACATATAACGCCGCGGAGTCACCGGTGAGCGACTCAAGCCGGGTGCGCGGTTCGATTTCCGAAAGGGTGCGCATCGAAGCGAGCGGCGCGCCGGGCGGGGTGAGGGGACCCTGGGCCATCAGGCCGGGCGCGATGGGCGACAGACTCGTGAGAAACGTTGCGAGGACCGGAAAAAGGGGAAGCGGGAGGCGGGGGGAGAGATGGGACATGTCGATAAATGGAAGCAACCGCGATGAGGCGATATGCCGAACCGCAGGGGAGGTGAAAGCAAATTGCCGGCCAAAGCGGTCAGCGGTGAGCAGAAAGGCGTGAGGCGAGGGGAGGGGGTGGCGACTTTGGTTGCCGTCGTGGACATCATCATCGCTGCGACGTTCTTGCAGATTCTCCATTTCAGGTGGAACAGCTTTGACTCGTCGGGCGCCGGCATCCTGACGCGTCGGATGTTGAGCCTCGTCTCAACGATTTGAATCTCGGCGGACTGTTGGTCTTTTGCTTGACGCTGCTGTCGAAGCAAAAGTAGCTCTCATCCCGAGGAACGAAGGGGTCGGGCGCGAATGCGTCCACATGGGTGGAATCTGCAGAGCCCCGGGCTAGGCTGGACGATGACAACCGAATCGGACTGGGAAATGCGGGTAACGAATTTGTGGGCGACGTTCGACGCCCACGCCCCAACGGACTTCCTCGCGAAGGTCAGAGCGATCGTCGCAGAGCTTCCGCCGGGCGATGCGAACGGTTTGTTCGAGCTCGCGTCGGCACATGATTCGATCGGCGAAGAGGAACCGGCCGCGTCCTTCTATCGACAGGCCCTGGCGGCGGGGCTGACCGGATCGAAACGGCGACGGACCGTCATTCAAATGGCCAGCACGCTGCGAAATTTGGGCCAGGCCGACGAAAGCGTGGCGCTCCTGACGGCGGAACGGAACGCGGGCTCCGACGAACTGGATGACGCAGTGTCGGCGTTTCTCGCGCTGGCGCTGGTCGATACCGGCCGGGAGCGGGAGGCGGTCGGTCTCGCGCTGGGCGCCCTCTCGAAACATCTCCCGCGCTACAACCGCTCGCTGGTGAATTATGCCAAAGCGCTCAGTGGCGATGTGCGGTAGGAACGTGTCTCGCCGTGAGACGCGACTGTCTTTTTTTCTAAATTCTAAATTACCTGGGATGAAATGACAAAGCTCTGGTCGCAGATTTCCCTCATCACCAATTTATAAATTTAGAAACTTTAGTCATTTCGCAAGAAACCCTGCCCCGGGGTCGTCCGGTTCGATTGGAAACCCAGAACCGTAAGTTAGGCTGCGGCTTTTTTCTTTCCCGCCACTTTGAACACTAACTGTCCCGCACCGGGCAGCGGCGCAATGGTGGCTGTCACCCCCGAGTTGAAGGCGAGAAAATCGCTTTCCATTCCATCACTGAAGATCACTCCGTTTTCCGCCATCGCAGAGGTGATTACGAGGGGCCGCTTCGCGCTGGCTTCGCCGCTGACGATTCCAGCCTGGGTGGATCGGCTCGGGAATGGTTCGCGGACGGAAAAGACAAGTTGCTTCGCATCCCATGGTATCGGTCCAGGCCGGTCTGGTTGACCGGAGATGACGGCGGCGCCGTGCCGGATGCTTTTCAGCCAGCCCGTCGACCCGAGGCCGGTCGACACGATGATCCCGCTGGAGGATTGCGATTCGGATTTCGTACCGAAGGATATCTGGTAACGGGCTGAGATGTGGGTGCGTGCGCCGATGAAGAGGTCGTTCACGGCCAATAATGACTCACCCGTGTTGAGGACCGCCCTGGCAAAAGTGATGGAGCGCGTCGGCGCCGAGCCACTCAACCAGGGGCCCAGCAGATGTTCCAAGTCTCCCACCTGCGTCGGCACGAGTACGCCATCCCAGCGCGCTGGATCCGGATTGATCCCAACGAGCGGCCTGTGGCCGATGTATTTCATCGTGTTCGCCACCAGTCCATCCTGTCCGATGGCGGCCACGTAGTCGTCCGGTGCAAACACATAGTTGGGCAGGTAGCTCCGATCGAGCGCGTGCAGGCGGCCGTGCCCGCTCAGGATCTCCCGCGTACTCTGCACCGCGCCGAGATAGATCTCGTGCTCCTGCTCGTAGTCCGCGAAGTCCGCGCCGAGGTGTTCGACATAGAATTGCGCCTGACTGCGGGTGTTGAAACGCGCGACCAACTCCTCGAGCCGGGTGCGCCGCGTCACGAGGACGAAGCGGTGGTCCGTCGTCCGCGCCATGGGTCAGCGTTTTGCGGTGGCGAGAAGTTGCTGCAGCAGGTCCGGCGTGATGTTGAGCTGGCCGATCCTGTCGGCACGGGCCGCCAGATCCTGGAAGGCCTGGCTGATCAATTGCTCTGGCGTCATGCCGCTGCTCGCCACGGCCTGCAACAGTTTGGGATCGGCCCCAGCCAGCGCTTCGAACAGACTTTTCGTCGCGTAGGCGCGCGCGTCCGATTCCTGGCGCGCGTTTTCGGCGGCCAGCGCCACGAGCTGCTTCTTTTGATCCTCCAACAGAATCTGCGCGGTCATCTCCATCGCTTTCAACTCCTGCTCGCGCTGCTGGACCACTTCGTCGGTCTTCAACTCGTTTTCCTTGATGGCACGCTCCTGCTCGACCGCGGAATTCCGGCGCGCGTAGGTGGCTTCATCCGCCTTCTTCAGCAGCGCCTCGCGGGTCTCCGCTTCAATCGCGCGCGCCGTTTCAGGCGTCGCCTTAATCGCCAGGATGGCGAGGCCGATGACGCTGATTCCCAGTGCCTGGAGTTCCGACGAACTGGTTAGGCCGCTGCGCACGGCGGTCGCGATTTGGTCGGCGGACCGGAGCGCGTCCTTCAGCGGGCGGGCTTGCAGCTCGATTTTGGCGAGGACTTTGACTGCGTTCAAAACGCGCTGGGGAAGCTTCTCCCAATCGTTGGTCCGATAGCCGACGCCATCCGGCTTGAGTGTGAAATCGAGCAATTTGGCCAATCGACTAGGCTCCGTCACTTGGTAAGTAACGGCACCCTGCACCGTGACCGTCTGGAAATCCGCGGTGGTCTCCTCAAAAATGAACGGCGATTCGGCGCTGCCGACGGGCACGCTGACGAGCGTGGTGTAGGGCGCGAAATACCAGAACGCCAGTCCGGGACCCTCGCGGCGAACGACGCCCTTGTTGTACTGAATCAAATGATGTGTCGGCGGAACCTTGATGAAGCGGAAGCCAAGCATCCCCTCTCGAATAACCTGCGCAGTTGACCTTCGGCAAGGTTCGAATTCAGGAATTCGTTCCAGCCGGGCGAATTGGCGCCGACCTTCCGCTCCGGTGGGGTTGCCCTTTGGCGTTTTTCGCTTCCCTGCGTGAGGAACAAGCGCCATTGATCCAACGGTGGAATCGCCGTCTTTCCCGCTGGATTTGCCCGCCTATCTCGCGCGCCTCGAATTTGCGGGCGAGCCGCGACCGGACCTCGCCACATTGCGCGCGCTGCACGAGG
>JBBRDU010000087.1:0-13096 GCA_038203615.1 Chthoniobacterales bacterium | reverse complement strand
GACAATCGCGCCGCTGGCCTTGTTCGTTTCAATCGCATACTGATCCACCGCTGAATCGATCAAGCGAAGATCGTTCAGAATCCGGGTAGCCTGGGAGCGTTTGCGCGCCCGCAGGAACCCCGGAACGGCAATCGCTGCCAGTAATGCGATGATCGCCACTACGATCATGATTTCCACGAGGGTGAAGCCCCCGCGGCGTTTATTAAGTTTATTTAACATGTTATTTCGTTTTCCTTGGTTTCGTTTGATTGGTGCGACGAGGACCCGTCGCGCGATCGTTGGAAAGCAGTTCTCACATCTAAAATCCAGGCTTTCGGCCGAAAAATCCCTTTCCGCGAAGCACTTACTCCACACAGGGAACAACCTGCCGTCGGGGTGAAGAGCCCTCCAGACGCGCCGAGGCACGCCACGCAGGGGCCGGGGATCGATCCCGACCCCCTGAACTACTCCTCGCCGTCGAGGTAATCGACGCCTTCCGACCGGATGAGCCGGCGCTCGGGCGAACGAACCAGCCACTTGCGCCTGTCCGGGTAATACGAAAATTCCCCGATCGGGTTATCGGCAATCACGTAGACGACCAGATCCTCCGCGCTGTCGTTGATCATCTGGTGCGGCTCATCTGGGGCAAAGAGAAACGCATCCCCAGTTTCGATCGGAGTCGTCCCTTCCTGATGGCGAACCAACCCGCGCCCGGCAATGACGTGGTAAAATTCCCACTGCGCACTGTGCGTATGGTACGGGTAGGCGATTTTGCCCGCGGGGATCCGGCAAATCTCCACGTCGAACGGATGCCTCTCCCTCAAGTCCGTCGACGCCGGCTTTCGGCCGAGAGCTTCCGAGACTCCCTTGTAGCCACCGGCGAATTTTCCTTTCGGGGACGACCAGACGTCCTCATGGATATCTCTCGTGTTTACTTTTCGCATCAAGAACAGGGCTTCCTCAGGGTCGCGGAGGGGCCGGGACTGAGGCAAGCAGATTCCTTCGCTTCTGGCCGGTTGCGGGCAAGCGGTCCAGCCCAATCCACTGGGAGTCCCTTGCTTTGAAGGGGGAGTGGTCTCCCGAAACACCGAAGCCGTGAATCTCGAGCCGTCCATCGTCCAAAAAACAAGGACTCAGCTGACCCGGGAGGGCCAGCTGAGTCCCGCAACAAGTTGAAATAGATCGCGCAGCTTCAGACCCGACAAGCGGCGGAACGCCGGCTCAGCCAGGGTTGCTAGGCGACTGATTATTGTCCCGAACCTTCGGAGGCAGAAGGAGAGGCCGAGGGCGACGGGGAAGGCGAAGCCTCGGACTCAGAAGTCGTGGAAGTCTTCGTCTCAGAAGTCGAGGAGCTCTTCTCGGAAGGTGAAGGAGAAGCTGTCGTGCTGGTCGAAGCCTTTTTCTTGGTCGTCGTCGTCGATGAAGTGTCGGAAGCGCCAGTGCTCTTCTTCTTGGCCGTGGCCGAGGTAGAGCTGCTAGCCGTAGTCGATTTTTTGGTCGTGGCAGTCGCCGACGCTTTCTTTCCGCCCGCGGTTTTAGCCGTGGTCGTATGGGTCGAAGTACTGGCGGAGGCTGATTCGCTCTTGTGCGCACAAGAAGTAACGAAAGCGACTCCGACGAGAAGGGTGATGAAGGAAAAGACGGTTTTTTTCATAGGATTGTGTAAGGGAGCACAGACTGTTCAGCCGCCGCCCAGACCGCAAGCATATTCCTTGGCCTGGAATCACTTTTCAGAGGCCTCCGGGGCCCAACCTCCAAATATCCATAAACCCGCCCACATTGGGGAGCAGGTCGGCCGCAGCGTGGATGAGGATGACGGCCCAAAGATTCCTTGTCCGGGCCCAGACCAGGCCAAAGACGATGGCTCCCGGCGCCAGAACCACGATCGCGTAGGAGATGCTATCCAGAATTCCGGGATGGGCTCCCAATCCCTCCACCTCACCGGCCTGCCGGAAGATGAAGCCGGGCGCATGGGCCAACCCGAATAGCAACGCCATCAACGCCACACCTGTCACCTCCGATTTGCACCAGGCGGAGAGGCGTGTCTGCACCATGGCTCGAAAGAAGAACTCCTCCACCAGCCCGGCCTCGACCGCCAGCCAGACAAAGCACAACGGCAAGGCGATAACAGTTGGGCCGCCGAAAATTGACCCTGCCGCAAAGGAGCGGCGGCGCTGCCGAGAAAATACTGAAACGCCAGGAACGCGGCACTGATCGAAATGACAGACACCAGATGAGTGCGCGCCAATTCGCGCAGACCGGCGAACGGCAGACCGAAATCCCGTCCGCGATATCCGAACACGATTCGAAAGAGGGCGAAGGGAAGCAGAACGAAAACAATCAGTTTCTTTGCCAGCGTGACGTGACGCCCGGGTTGAGCACAAATCGCCGCATCTAACGATCATGCGTAGACGCCAATCAGCGGCCGGTAACCTCATGGCCGTGACGCTCCAACGATAAAGCGACTGGATTCAGCACCTGGAGCAACCGTCTCAGGGTGTTGCGTTAGGCGTGGCCGTTTTTTTTCTGTGCGTTTTCGGCTTGCCGGAAGACCCGGTCGCGGGATTCGCGGGCGGGCTGGTCCTCCCAATCGTCTGGGTTCCGCCCGAGCTTCCCCCGGTCCTGGGCTTTCCCGGATGGGTTGTCCCAGGATGTTTCGTGTGCGTAGGCATGTTCGTGTTGGCGCGCGATCCGCCCCCGACGCTCCCCCCGGAAGTCGGCCCAAGCCCTACCCCGATAATGGTCGGAAGAATCGGCGGGAAAATCCCCGGCCTGGAGGGTGGCGGTTCACTGTCCGCGGGCCTTCCCTGGTAAACGGGCGGATTCGACGCTGTCGCCATAATCAGATCCCGGCTGGGCAACGGTCCAAAATCCGTGATGAGCGGATTCTTGTTCATGATATCCGAGAGGTTGACGTTCACCGGCTGCGGCAGAGTGGTGGCGCCCGCCGGGATATCCTCCATTTGACCGCCCCTCACGTAGACAGACTGGCTCCGATTCTTATTGAGCGAAACGCGCGCGCCGCCTTCCAGGACGGTCAACCTGTTCCGCCGGCCCGCTTCCAAGATCACGGTCGTGCCGGTGATACCGACCGTCACCGCATTCGTGGACATATTCGCTCCACCCGAATCTTTGGGCACGCGCAGGAGCATCGAGCCGCTATCGAGACGCACACTGCGCCCGCCCCGGTCGAAACTGAAAACTGTGTTCGACCCCAAACGCTCGATCGTCAGGTCGACGAACGTCAATTCCGAGCGCGATGCCTCGCCCGTGCGCACGCCCGTCCCGTCACTGACCTTGTCATTTAACGCCGCCGGTTTTGGTTTTGCTTGCGAGGGAAGCAATTTTACCTCGCGCACAATTCGAGTAACGCGCGCCTCGTCCGAGGCCGCGCCGGCCGCGACCGGGAATAATAGAGCACTGCTGGCCAAAGCCGTTACCGCAGCCAACACACGATGATTCCTATTCCTCATGGCAAAGCCTCCCTGGACTTATTCTGCCTGTTCATGGACTCCGACGCCAGCTTTTTGCGCGGTCACGCCCCATCCGGCGAACGAGAGCGAGCACTCTCCCGTAAGAAAGTGGAGCGCTTCGCCTTGCAAATCTACGGACTCACGCTTCAAGTCTGGCCGCCCCGGCCTTTCGACCCACTCACTCGAAGCCGCAACGACGAACAAGATTAGCCATGCTTTACTTCACAAAATCACCTTCCGCGGCGCTCGCTGAATGCGGAACCAAAGGCGTTGCCGCGAAAACGGCGAAGACAAGAGGGCCAGCTGTCTCGCCCTTGAAAAAATCAAGCAAGTCCAGGGCGCGCAGCCTGCCGCCCCTCTTGGAAGTCCACCAATCCGCCGTGCATGGCCGCGGCGTTTACGCCATCACTCGGATCCCGAAAGGGAAGCGGATCATCGAATACAAGGGAAAGGTGGTTCCCTGGATGCAAGCCTCCCCCCAGGCGGACGGTCCGCACACGTTTTTGTTTGGCCTAACGAACGGGAAGGATGTGATCGATCCGGAAGGTGGCGGGAACGAAGCACGCTGGATCAATCATTCCTGCGAACCCAACTGCGAAGCCATCGAGGAAGGCCACCGCGTTTTCATCTACGCCCTGCGCGCTCTCCCGCCCGGCCAGGAGCTCTTCTACGATTACGGCCTGGAAGTGGACGAGCCGCGCACCGCCAGCCTCGAGAAGGAATATGAATGCCGCTGCGGCTCGCCTCGCTGTCGCGGCACTCTCCTCGGCCGCTGAATCGAAATCTCGGCCCCGTCGCCGCGATTCTTCTGTTCAGCGCCAAACGCACCCCGCCCAGGAATTTTTTTCAATCCAGCTTCTGCACGAGCAGCCAGACGAACGCGGACAGCAGTCCGGCTAAAGTGGAAAGCACGATGGTGGCACGCCGGGCCCGGCGCACTTTGAAATCGGGCCTCGGCACATCATCATGAATGTGGGTGCCCTCGTAGATTTTCATGAGGAAGAACGCCACCACGAAACCCACGACCGCCCACTTGGCAGATCCTAGAATTAAGGCCCACATGCAGCTCTATTATAATGGGACACCGGTCGCTCGTCACGGCCCTCTTATTCCTGGGCTCGCCCGCTGGATCGGCCGTGCGACCCGCCGCCGCTCCTTCGCTTAGAGGGTATCGTTCGAGATCTGTCCGAACGACAAAGCAATCCCCAGAGCCAGTTCCGCCACATAGACGGATCGCGCAATTTTGGGATGCTCGATCAATTCCTCAGTCGCAGCGCGCCCCAATTCCGATCCGAAATGCCCGAACAAGGAATGCCGGCGCGGCCGCAAGAGCCCCATCATACTATCCCCGATCAGAAAAAGGCCGCCGGAGTCAAGGAAGCGCCGGCCAATCAGTTTGCTTGTCATGATTCTTAATCGCGCGCGCCACCCCGTTTTTCATCATCCCGCGATCTTTCGGCTGAGAAGCTGTGCGCTAAAGGCTGACCAGGAATACGAATACAGCTTCTGACTTCGGAGTTGGGCGTTTCTTTCTTCTCCCCATTCGCTTCCGGCCGCTTCCTTTCTATTTTCCCTGATGCACGATTCCGTTGAAGCGCCCGCCACCGGCCCGTGCATTCCGGCGTCGCTCTCTTCCGCCGAAGAGGGAGTGACGAAAACCAGCGCTCCCGTTCTCGGCATCCTGGCCGCGCTCAGCTTTTCCCATTTGATCAACGACACGTTGCAATCGTTGATCCCGGCGATTTACCCGATTCTGAAAAACGCGCTGCATCTCGACTTCCGGCACATCGGCCTCATCACCCTGACGAACCAACTGACCGCCTCGATCCTGCAACCATTCGTGGGGCTTTATACCGATCGGCGCCCGCAGCCTTTCTCGCTCGCCGTGGGCATGGCCTCCACCCTGATGGGTTTGATCCTGCTCGCCGTCGCCACCAGTCTCAGCCTTACCCTCGTCGCAGTCGCCTTCGTCGGCATCGGTTCGGCCGTCTTTCATCCCGAAGCCTCACGGGTGGCGCATCTCAGCTCGGGTGGGCAACACGGTTTCGCGCAGTCGCTTTTCCAAGTCGGGGGAAACGCGGGCAGCTCGCTCGGCCCGTTGCTGGCCGCCGCCGTTATCGTCACGCGCGGCCAGGCCTCCATCATGTGGTTTTCGCTTCTTGCCCTCCTCGGCATCGTTGTCCTCATCGGGGTCGGGCGTTGGTACGGCCACGTCCTCTCGCGCCGCCACGGCCAGGCCGCCGTTGAACCCCGTCACGCCGCTTCTCTTTCCTCCATCTCGAGGCGGCGCGTTCTATTTTCGCTAGGCATTCTCATGATCCTTATTTTCTCCAAATATTTTTATCTGGCCAGCATGTCCAGTTACTACACCTTTTTTGTGATGGAAAAGTTCGGCCTCTCCGTGCAACGAGCCCAGCTTCATCTTTTCATCTTTCTCTTCGCCATCGCCGCCGGCACCTTCCTGGGCGGCCCTATCGGGGATCGCATCGGTCGCAAAGCGGTCATCTGGGCTTCCATCCTCGGAGTGGCTCCGTTCGCCCTCGCCCTGCCCTACGCCAACCTTCTCTGGACCGGCGTCCTGACGGCCATCATCGGGTTGATTCTCTCTTCCGCCTTCTCCGCCATTCTCGTTTACGCCCAGGAATTGGTTCCTGGAAAAGTGGGATTGATGGCCGGGCTTTTCTTCGGCCTCGCCTTCGGCATGGGCGGCATCGGCTCGGCCGTGCTTGGGGCCCTGGCCGATCGGCACGGTATTCCGTTCGTCTTCCAGATCTGCTCCTACCTTCCGCTCATCGGCCTCCTTACCGCCTTCCTTCCCAACTTATCGCGCGCCGCCAAGCGATGAATTTCTTTCCGCTCCTTCGGACTTGAACGTTGAGCGTTGGACGTTGAGCGTTTGCTTTTCAAATCGCCATGAGATTTTCCATTACCCTCGCCCTGCTCGCTCTTACGACCGTCATCGCCGCGCCCCCAGAAAGCAGCAGTCCACCGGACGCCGCGCAACTGGAGAAGATGACAGCCCGCTTCGCCCCGCCCACGCCATAGTTCAGGTCCAGCACGGGCAGATCCCAGGATGGCTTGTGGGCGCGGTCTTCCAGTGTGGCCACAAGATTGACTTCGAGATGTCCGTTGCCCGGTGTGCCTGGATCGTCCGTCAGCCTGGGCGGTCCGCCCTGCCCCCGCGCCTCAAGGTTCAGAAATCCACCGAGCCCAGCGGCCAGACAAAAAACAGTCGTTAGGCGACGTAATCGAGAAAACAATTTGAGCGTTTACGGTTTGGCCGAATCCGCCGGACCGTAAACCAACAGCTTCAAACTGTTCGGCACAATGGTGGGCCGCGTTGGAGAGGCGCCGGGTGAGGGCGACGGGGCCGGCTGGAACTGGGCGGAGGGCAAATAGATCCGGTGCGTTTGCGGATCGAGAGTCATGGTGCGCGCGCCCCGCTCTGTCTTGAGCGTTTGCACGACGCTCAGCTTCTGCGGTGTTTCCTCCTTCGCGATCGTGGTGGTGCCATCGCCGCAGGAGGCAAAGGCGAGTCCCGTCCCTTCGTCGAAAGCACAGCCATCCACGCCCGCGCCAATCGCCACCGTCCCGATCACTTTCCCGCTCTCCGTGTCCAGCATGGTCATCATCTTATTGTGACAACCGGCAAAGAGGCGATGATGCCCTGCATCGAGGGCAATCCCACTCGGTTCTTCGCCCGGCGCCGTCGGCCAGTGCGCGATGACCTCATGTTTGGCCGTGTCGATCACGACCACCTCGCTCTTATCCTCCACATTGCAGTAAACGCGTCCTGCCTGGCTGTCGGCCACCGCGAATTCGGGGCTGCCGCCGAGCGGAATCGTTGTCACGACCGCGGCCGTTTTCGCGTTGATCACCGTGACCGAGTTGCCGGTGTGGTTGAACACATAGACTTCGCCGCTCTTCGGTTCATAGAGCAGCGCGTCCGGATTCTCCCCACTGGGCACTTTCGAGATGGTGCTCAGCGTTTTCAGATCCACCACGCTTACTTTCGATTCTTTGCCGTTCGACGAAAAACCGCGTTGCAGCTCGGACGCCACCACCAGTCCGTGCACACCCGGCGTGTCGGCGATCTCACCCGCCACCATGTTCTTCGCCAGATCCACCACCACGACCTTGGTTGAGTGCGACAGGTACAAGCGGCGAGCGGCGGAATCGACGGTCAGGATATCCCAGCCACCCTCGCCGCCGATCGGAATTTCATTCAAGAACTTATACGTTTCTCCCGCGGCTGCGACCTCGCCGGCCAGAAAGAGCGCGCCTATGACGGATAGTAAAGCTTTCAAATGCATTCGAACTGCTACCGCGTTTTCGGCAAAGTGCACACAGCGGGCGGCCCCAGCCCTTGGAATTGGTACGGTTTTCCCAAGCGCTACAGCGCGGCCTACATGTTCATCCAGGTCATCGGCTTCTTCCTGATCGGAATTGTGGCCGCGCTCATGCTGCGAAAGACGCGCCCGGTCTCCCACGATTAGCGACGCGCGACTCTCCTTCTCTATGGAAGGGAAGCCATGTCTATCACGAACCGGTACTTGACGTCGCTCTTCAGCATCCGCTCGTAGGCTTGATCGATCTGATCGATCGGGATCAGCTCAATGTCCGAGGTGATGCCATGCTCGGCGCAAAAATCGAGCATCTCCTGCGTCTCCGCAATTCCGCCGATCAACGAGCCCGCCAGTTGACGCCGAGGCATAATCAGGCTCATCGCGCTGACCGGCACCGCCTCCGGCGGTGCGCCAACCAGCGTCATAACGCCGTCGCGTTTCAGCAGCGCCAGATAGGCGTTGAGATCGTGTTGGGCCGAGACCGTGTCGATGATGAAATGGAAGCTATTGCTATGCTTCTTCATCGCCTCCGCATCTTTTGAAATCACCACGTCATGCGCGCCCAGTCTTTTGGCGTCCGCCGTTTTGTCGGGGGATGTGGTAAAGAGCACGACCTCGGCCCCAAACGCATTGGCAAATTTCAAAGCCATGTGCCCGAGCCCGCCCAGGCCGACCACGCCCACCTTTTGACCTTTGCCTACTTTCCAGCGGCGCAGCGGCGAATACGTCGTGATGCCCGCGCACAAAAGCGGGGCGGTGGCGGCCAGATCCAGTCGATCGGACAGGCGCAGGACAAATTTCTGGTCGACCACCATGCTCTTGGAGTAGCCGCCGTAGGTGACGCCGCCAGTGTGCCCGTCCTTGCTGTTATAAGTGAAGACCACACCCCGGTCGCAAAATTGCTCGAGGTCCTCACGGCAATTCTCGCAGACCCCGCAGGAATCCACCATGCATCCAACGGCGGCCAGGTCGCCTTTCTGGAATTTCTTCACCTCACTTCCGACCTGGCGAACGCGGCCGACAATCTCATGCCCGGGCACGCACGGATAAATCGTGCTTCCGCCCCACTCGTTACGGGCCGTGTGCAGATCGGAATGGCAAACCCCGCAATAGAGGATATCGATCTGCACGTCGGCAGCCTTCGGATCTCGGCGTTGGAAGGAAAAGGGACTCAACGGAGAAGAGGCAGACTGCGCAGCATAACCTTTGGTCGGATACATGGAAAATATCTCGGCTAAGCCAGATCGATCCGCAACGCCCATTCTACCGGGATTGCGCTTTTTTCAGCGGAAAATCGCACCCCGAAGAGCGAGCCCATTTATCCCGGCGGGATGAGCCGATCTCCACTTGGCGGGCCGAACTGGACCCGACGGCAAGGCCGACGACATGGATCAGGCACCCGATCTAACCGGCATCCGCGTCCTGGCGGTGAACGATGAACTCGATGCCTGCGAGCTCATCAGAAGCTCGTGCTCTACTCCCCGCCAGCCGCCTTCAGCTCCGCTCTCTCTTCCAGCAGAGATCGAAGATAGGCGCAATCGCACGGTTTCTGGACGTGATAATCGAAGCCGGTCAGTTTCGATTCCTCCACCTCGGCCGGATAGGCATAAGCGGAGAGCGCGATGCCCAGCGCCCCCATCCCGCGCCGGCGCGCTTCACTAATCAGGGCATAGCCTGTCCCGTCAGGCAGGGCGATGTCGCTCACGATCGCGTCAAAAAGATGGTTGGTCTCTAATAACTGCAGGCCTTCCCGCAAAGTCGAGGCGCTCGAGACATCAAACCCGCAGCGCGAAAAGAAACGCGACAGGACCTGGCGCGTGTCCTCGTGATCTTCGACTAGCAAAATTTGCATAACCTTTTTTGATTACGCCCGATCAAAGGCGGTTAAGAGCCGCCTCCGCCGCGCAGATTTCGCGGGCCATGCCTCGCGCTTCCTCTTCGAAAGAGCCGATCGTAAATGTAGCGCAGGTCTGCCGCTCGAAGAGATACTGCTTCACGTAACCCTCCAGGCTGCCACTCCCCTCACATTGCGCGACGTGCACGAGCTGATGCAGCATCAACTCACGGTCGCCCCAGCAGTCGCCCCGGATAATAATTCCATGCCCAACGGCCACGCCGCGGGACGCCGCCGTGATAACCTGACTGCGCCGCGCCGCTTCCGCCAGTTCCTCGTGATCCGGCAGTGGGATCCCATCCACCACCAGGATCCGCACGCGGTCGCAATTTTGCACTCCCACGCGCTGCGCATCTTCCCTGTGCTTTGGCCCCAGGGCCACGCCGCGCGCGAGAATAAATTCCTCCAGTGATCTTGCCCACTCGTAAGCGAGCGGCAGGATCCGTTCGAAAGTTTCCTGATTGATGATCTGGCCCATGGGAGAGTCGTTGTCAGAGATTCAAAGCAAGAGGCATGCACAGCCCCTTTCTTCCGCGAACGGCCCCAAATTTGATATCTCTTACCCTTCGCTTTCCGCTTTCCATTCAGCAGCGGACACCCGATCTTCCCAGAGCCCCGGGGATAATCCATCTTCCAACAACTTGGCTGCCCCAAAACACAAGAAACACCGCTTCCTCGCGCGACACTCACTCAGTTTCGTTGCCGTCGGGCTCCTCGTAGTTTGGATCGTTGGTTACCGTTTTCTCGATCCCAAAACCCACCTCGGTGCGTTTTTTGGCAATGCCATCGCCGATTGGAGCGGGTCGGTCGTGATCATTCTGGGAACAAAATTCCTTTATGAAATCGGTTCAGCCGAAAGCCGCCCGGTCCGGGGGAGGGAGCGTTGGCCCTGGCTCGACTTCCTGCATCGGCATTCGCTTCTCCTCTTTTTGATCGTGACCGGTCTCGGTTGGGCCGTCCTCTTCATTCGGATGGACAGCGAGAGCAAGTGGGGGCAGGTCGTCGGCAACATCGTTTCCGAGTGGATTCAGATGGCCGGCCTCGTCTTCCTGACTAAACGCCTCGTCGAAATCGGCTCGAAAGAGGGCCGTTAGGCTGGCCCTCGGGCGGACCGGGCCGAAGGATTACCCGCGTGCCTCCGCCTTAGGGCGGCCCTTCCTGCTCCATCTCCATCAAGCGCGGCATCAGCTTGTCCTTGGCGTGGTTGAGCGACTGCCAGAGCAGTAAATAAAATGAAACGACCGCGGCCAGCAGGAGGCCGGCGACCACCCAATGATGGGCGCGCAGGCGTTGCCAGTGAGGCAAAAAAGCCAGCACCCCGAACACACTTAAGACCACGATGACCGCGTCAAAACTGGCCCGTTGCCAGTAACTGCCACCGAGATGCAGCCACATGCCGAACTCGTCAAAGGTTAACGCCATGCCGAAACCGTAAACCACGGCGCAGACGCTCCGTTGCCCATCGTTCAGCCGGGCAAACAATAAAATTCCCCCCACCGTCGAAAGCAGGAAAATACCGTAGTTCAGATGGTGCACATGCGTTCCACCGGCGTGCAGGAACAGGTCGGGCATCCGCCGCGTCATGATCAGGATCACGAGCGTGCGCGACGCGATGAACGTAATGAGAAACGAAGTGAAAGTCAGCCGGGCCAGATGCCGCGTCGGCGACGGGGTCAAAGCCGGGGATGGGGCCATGGCCTTGATTCTGGATTTATCCTGGCGCGTTTGCACTCTTCTTCCCATGAATTCGTAATCACTCTGCGCGCCGCAGCCCGGCCCCGGAAGCTCATCGCTTCCGCTGTCGTCCTGTCTGGCGTTTTACGTTTGGATTTTAGAGCTTCCTCGTCTCCCCGCCCTGGCTTATCCCCCATCTCCCCACTCTGGCCGCTGATGTCTCTTTTTTGCCTTCCCGTCCGGCCTCCGCATCGTTAGGTTTGGTCCATGAACATGAAAGTCTTCGCCTTCCTCATATGTGTTGGCCTCGCCGTTACCGGCATGGTCAACGCCCAATCACCGTCGCCTTCGCCTGCGGCCTCGCCTTCCCCGGTTAAACACCGCTCTCACAAGAAAGCTGAGACGACGGCCAGCGCTTCGCCCGCGGCGGCGAGCAGCGCTTCGCCCGCAGCCGCTTCTTCGCCCGCGCCGAAAACCGCCCGTAAGAAGAAGAGCGCCGCTCCGGCCGCCGCTTCAGCTTCCCCGGCCGTTTCGCCCTCGCCCGCCAAAAAGACCCTCGCTGACTTCTTTAAACCGAAAAGTTCCGTGAGCCCTTCGCCAGCCGCGGCGGCCAGCACGACCACCTCCAGCAAAGCCAAGACCGAGGTCGTCGCGAGCGGTACGCCGATGCCCGGCGGCGGCAAGGGGATGGTCTGGGTGAACACCGATACCCATGTGTATCACAACGAGGGATCTCGTTTTTACGGCAAAACGAAAAAGGGTAAATACGTCAGCGAAGCCGATGCCATGAAAGAAGGCGATAAAGCCTCCAAAGAGGCAGAGAAAGGCTCTAAAAAGAAGGAGTAACCTTCCCCACTCTTCTGCACTGGGTCTCGCTGCTGACGCGGCGAGGCCCAGCCCCCCCTTGGGGCGCCGTCATCGAACGACGTGGTAATTTCTCATCGCCGCAGCCATCTCGACGGCTCTCCTTTCCCGAGATGAGAAATCCCGTCCAAGCAGGCCGAGAAATCCGCGGTTCCTGTTCTCTATTTCAGCTTTCCGCGTTTCGGCCTTTCAGCGTTTCGACTTTAAGGTGGGTCGGCCTCATCGGCCTGGCCCTGGCCCTGGGCGCCTGCGCGACCGACGCCCAACTCGGGATCACCACCAACCAGGGCCCGCCTATCCAGGAAACGCCGACTCGTTAGGCACGATTGGCCTTTTGTTGGTAGGGACGGCGCGCTGCGCCGTCCGCTCCGCCGGCCCATTCCACCTCCGATCCCCCTCAGCGTTGAGCGTTTTGCTTCCTCTCTCCTCCGCAATTCTTCTTCTACTGATAGACCCATAGCAGCCCCACCGGCACCAGGACGCCGATCGCCAGACAAATTGTCGCGACCAGCGGCTGGCGGCTGAATCGATAGGCCATGATCACGCCCACCAGCGACGTTATGACCAAACCGAACGCCGCCGCCAACATGAAGTAACGCACCGGCGCCGGGCTGGAGCGCCGGGTCGGCGGGATGTGCGCATCCTTGTGAATGTTCGACAAGACCGACAACGCGCGCGGAGCGACGTAGCTTCCGCCTTTCGTCGACTGATGCCAGTTAAAAATCTGCCAGGACCCGGTCACGGCAAAGAAAATCAAGATCGGCGCAAAAAGACAGCCGAGATAAAGATGCAAACGGCGCAGGAACCTCATGGCAGAATAGTTCCATACCGGACTAGCCGCCCGCCTTCGAGCGAAATTCTCTCCT
>JBBRDU010000086.1:0-13136 GCA_038203615.1 Chthoniobacterales bacterium | reverse complement strand
AATCGGTCACGTCCGTGCCGGAAAAAATAACGCGCCCGCTGTTTGGCCTAACGAGCCCGACAATCATGTAAAAGCTGGTCGTCTTGCCGGCGCCGTTCGGGCCGAGCAGACCCACTATTTCGCCCTGCCCCACCGTCAGGTCGACGCCGTTTACGACGGAGCGGCCGCCGTAAATCTTGACCAATTGGTCGGTCGAAAGAACATGCTCCCGCTGGGCCGGAGGCGGGGCGGTCACGGTTGAACTGGCAGAGGCAGGCGGCGGCGTCATGGCTTCGGAGAAGATTTCGGCTTATCGGCTTTGGCCTGAGCTTTCTTGCCTTCCGGTTTGGCTTCCTTAGAATCTTTACCCACTCCTTTGCCCACTCCTTTGCTGGCGGCTTTGCCGTCGTCGTCGCCCTCCTTGGGCTGCTGGCGAATATCGGTTCGACTCGGCCCATGCGTCGTCAACTGACCGCTTTGATTGATGAGCATGACCGTGTCGGGACTGGTGGCGATGTGGGTGTTTTCACCTTGCTGGACGCGCGGCGTTCCCTTCAATTCCACGTCACCGGTGGCCGCGATGTAGGTGGCAATGTCGGAACGACCGACCGCGCGCGTGGGCGGTCCGCCATTCGGATCTGGCCGATCCCGCACCACGCCCACATTTCCTTCCGCGACGGCTTTTTCCAGTCCCTGATTTTCGCCTTTCGAAATGAACACGGTCAATTTATCCGATTGCAGATTGAAGCGCGGATCGGTCACCTTCACATGCCCGCTGAAGATGCCCTTGCTTTTGGCCGAATCGAAAAAGGCTTCGTCGGCAAAGATTTCCGTGGTGGTGGGTCCATTCGAGCCGGCGCCCTGGCCATCGCTCATGAAATTATTGAGCGGCGATTGACTCTCCTTGTCTCCCGCCTTCTTCTCTTGTTTTTTGGGCGCCGGCGTGGCGGATGGTTCGGCTCGCCCACTCTCCATCGGAATGAGGACGAACGCGATCAACCACAGCAGCGAAAAGGTCGCTCCTCTCATGGTTTCTCTTTCTCGATCAATTTCGAGTTGCTCGTGATCACCATCTTGACGTGACCAATCATGTGCCCGGTCCTTTTGTCCGTATCAAAATCGAGCGAGTCCCCCACAATATTGAAATCGGTGCGCTGGATGCTCCCGTGCTCCTTCGAACTCAGGATCTTGCTTTTTAAATTGAAGATGGCGGTGTGCAGATCAATCTGCAGGTCGGTCTGACTTTCCGGCGTAAAGGTGGTGATCTTGAGATCGGTAAACGCGACCTGTTCCTGGTCGAGCCGGCGCGCGCTGCCGGCCACGAATTTACCCCGCAGATGACCATCCACATCAAAGTCGGGCAGGACCAGTCCCTTGGCATCGTGGCCCACCGGTAATGGGATGTCGACCAGGCTCTGTTCGCCGGGCGAACTGCTGGCCGACGGCGAGCTGCCGGCATTCTGGCGGACACCTTTGCCTTTTCCTTTTCCTGGACCTTGGCCCTTGCCTTTTTGAGCCAGAATGGGCCCACCTGAAACGCAGAAGAGCAAACTGAGAAACAAAAAACAGCCCAGCGCGCTGCGACCGCCGGCGCGCCAGCTACGAAACGGCAGCATGGATTGCATTTAACATGCGTAACTGCTTCGGCAAACTCTTTAGCGGAATCTGATTTGGCCCGTCCGACAAGGCGCGCGCCGGGTTTTCGTGCACCTCCATAAAAATGCCATCGCAACCCGCAGCCATGGCGGCGCGCGCCAGAACCGGAGCGAGTGCGCCGTCTCCGGAAGTGGCATGGCCGGCTCCGCCCGGACGCTGCACCGAGTGGGTGGCATCAAAAATCACGCGGTAACCCGCTTCCCGAATCCAGGCGAGCGAGCGCATATCGGCCACCAGGTTGTTGTAGCCGAAGGTGGTGCCGCGTTCGGTGAAGCAGAACTTCTCACACCCGAACGCGGTCAGTTTCTCGGCGATGTTTTTCAAATCCCAGGGCGCGAGGAACTGGCCTTTTTTCACATTCAGAGCGCGCCCGGTTTTTGCCGCCGCCCGCAGTAAATCGGTTTGACGGCAGAGAAAGGCGGGAATTTGCAACAGGTCGATCATGTCCCCGGCGATTTCCGCTTCTTCCGGCAAATGCACATCCGTGGTCACCGGCGTTTTCAATTCACGGCCGATCTGGGCCAGGATCGCGCAGCCCTGGGCCGCATCCATCCCGCGAAAGGAGCGGACCGACGTGCGATTAGCCTTGTCGTAGGATGCCTTGAAAATCCATGGCACTCCTTCGCCTTGGCAGATCTCCGCGATGCGGCGCGCCATTCGCCACACGAATTTTTCCGATTCGATGACGCAGGGACCGAGCAGGAAAACCGGACGTTTTCCGTCGATCACGACGGATCCGACCTTGAGCGGTTTAGCCTTCACAGAGGGAATGAATCAGGAAAGCAGGAAAAAGGAAATTGAATCAGGAAGGCAGGAACAAAGAAATGGCAGCAGGAGACCAGGAAAAAGAGAGTTCACAACTCTACAGACCTCAAAGAAAATTTGAATGAGGAAAGCAGGAAAAAGGAAGTGAAGCACAAAACCTCGCTTCCTGATTTTTTTGTCCTTTCCTCCTTTCCTAATTAAACCTCTTCTTCCTGGTTTCCCGGCTTCCTCCTTCATTTTCCTGCCTTCCTAATCAAGTTTCCTTCGGCCAAGTCGACGATGGCAAAGGGCAGGTAGAGGGCGCCAAAGAAAAGGAGGGCGAGGCCGTGCATTTGTAAGAGGTAAAGGGGCCGCGCCTCCGAGAGGTAGCTGAGCAGACTGAAGGCCTCGGGCTTGTGCAGGAGAAAGCCGTAGTTCACGCCGGTCAGGAGATCGATCGTGAACGTGATCACAAAGTAGACCTCGGTCCAAAGAAACGTGCGCACGATCGAACCGGGAGAGGGCCGGAATTTGTGCACGAGCATCAGGAACACGATGCCAATGATGATGGCGGAGTGCGCGACGAAGAAACTGATAAAGCGCAGATCCGGGAACCCGTAACGCAGGTTCGGGGTGATGATGGCCTGGAGCGTCCCGCCGATGCCCCAGAAGTAGGCCACTTCAAACCAGCGCCGCCGGCCAGTCCACATGGCCACGATGATGACGAACATGGCCCAGTCGCAGAGTTGCAGGGGCAAGGTCTGCGCCCATGTGACCGCGCTGAAGCGCCGGACGAACATAATATTAGAGAGATAATTGAGCAGGAGCAGGCCGCCCAGCGTGAACGCGATCGTGCGCTCCACCCGGCGCGAACAGGTCTGGCGCACGACCGCCGCCAGTGCAAAGGGCAGAGCGATGGTCAGAAGGATGATGGCAAGATGAGCCAACCCGAACGGGTGAAAGACGGACGGCACCTCGCTCATTCCGCGATGACATCGCGAATCATCCGGCGCGGCAAGCCTTTAGCGGATGACCCAGAGATTGCACGGAATGACGTCGGTCAGCCACGCGATATTGGGAGGGAGAGAGGACTCCCCGCCCGCCGGCAGCGGCACCGCCACGGCTAGCAGATCCGCATCGACCGATTGCACGAAGTCGGCCGCGGCAAACCCGGTGTTGCCCCGGACGCAGCGAGCCTCGACCGGGACCTCGGTCGCCCCGGCCGATAAGACAAAGTTTTCCAGGGCAGCCTCTTCGTCATCCGACGTTTTGGGTTTTTCGTCGCCATTCGACTCGCTTTGCAGGGAAGCCCTGGCTTCATCGAAGCGAGTCACGATCCGAACGACGTAGAGCCGTTCGCAGGATTCCCCCGCGGCCAGGCGAAACGTACTCTGCAAGGCCTCCCGCGCGTGACTGGAATAGGAATCGTCCGCCACGAAGACGATCCGGCGAAGCGGCTTCGGCTCCATCTCGGGATGAGTAAAAAGCATGACGGAACAGCCCGCTTCCCGGACGAGCCGGCGCGCCACGTTTCCGAGAAACGGATGAAGCACCACCTCCTTCTCGAGGGCGCCTGCCACGATCATGTCGACCTTCTGGTTGTTGACCACCCGCAGAATACTGTCAGCGGCGTCGCCTTGTTCATAATGAATGGTGGAATCCAGCGGAAGCCCGAGCTCATGGAAAACCTCGCTGAATTTCGCGTTCGTCTCGTCGGTGCGCTGGCCCACATAGATGAGGTGCAAATCGGAGGAAAACCGATCACGGATCCGCTTCGCCTCGGCCAGAACGGACCGGAATCGGGGAGAAAAAGTGCTGGCGGCGGCAATCGTGCGGTAGGGAGAAGGATTTAACATACCAGCTGGAAACACTTTCCGGCATCACGTGCGCCGAGCAACCCGGATCGGGCAAAATTCTCCGGCTTGATGTTCGACCTTGCGCATTCGACCTTTAAAAGCTGAGGTTCCGCCCATGAGACGCGCAATTTATCCAGGCAGTTTCGATCCCATCACCAACGGCCATCTCGATGTGATCGAGCGCGCCTCGAAACTTTTCGATGAAGTGATCGTGGCGGTGGCGCACAACGTGGAGAAGAAACCGCTCTTTACGCTGGAGGAGCGGCTCGAGATTTTGCGAGCCACGGTCGGCCAGAACGCGGCTGTGCGGATCGGGCAATTCGAAGGGCTGCTCGTCGACTTCGCCATGACGGAAAAAGCCCATGCCGTCATCCGCGGACTGCGCGCCGTCTCGGACTTTGAATTTGAATTCCAGATGGCTTTGATGAATCGAAAGCTGCAGGGCTCCGTTGAAACCATCTTTCTCATGCCGAAAGAGGATTACACCTATTTGAGTTCCCGCCTGGTCAAGGAAATCGCGCGCCTGGGAGGCGACGTCTCCAAGTTCGTGCCGGCCGACGTGGCCAGGGCGCTCCGGGAAAAATTCGTAAAATGAAAATTCATCTGCGCCAGATCCCGGCGGATGGATTGCATCTTGAGGGAGAAGAGGCGTGCCCGCTCGCCGACCTCGAGACGGAAGACATTCATTGCTCCGGCCTGCTCCGTTATAATCTGGATGTCGGCCTGTCCGACGGCGCGCTCTGGGCGAATGGCTCGCTCGTTCAACCAGTCGAACTGCGTTGCGTGGCCTGCCTGGAAAAATTTCCGCACGATATCGCGGTGCCGGCGTTCGCTCTGCACCAGGAATTGCACGGACCGGAAACGGTCAATCTCACCCCGGCCATGCGCGAGGATCTTCTGCTCAACCTGCCGGCCCATCCGCATTGCGACCGGGACGGGACGCGGGAGTGCCCGGGGGCCCGATTGGAACCAGCGACGGCGGCCGAGAGGGAGGAGCAGGAAGCCAAGCGCGAGCACGATTGGGAAGCGCTGGATAAGCTGAAACTGAAAAAGTAGATCGTGACCCGTTAAGTCGTGAATCGGCAATCTGCGATTCGATTCTCGAATCCCGATTCACATCAGCCGATTTGTCTTTTTTCAAAACCATGCTTTCATAGCGGCCTGCCATGGGAGTCCCAAAACGCAAAACTTCAAAGATGCGCCTGCGCACGCGGAAAGCAGCTAATCGCTGGCATGCGGCGCAGCTGAGCAAGTGTCCGCAATGCAGCAGCACCGTTCCGGCTCACGTGGTTTGCCCATCCTGCGGCTACTACAAGGGTCGCCAAGTGCTGACAATTAGCGGCAAATGAGTCGAAGCGGCATCCGGCCGCTCTCCATATCTCCTCCTTCTAAGGACACGGCTGGAAGCCGCTTCTACTATTTCGGTTTGCAATGCGCCCCGGGTATTAGCATCCTTTCCTTCTGTGAAGATCGCCTTGGACGCGATGGGCGGCGATTCCGGCCCTCCCAATCTGGTAGCTGGCGCCGTGATGGCGCTGCGGGCTTACCCTCGTATCAACAAGCTTTTCCTGGTGGGCGATGCCAGGACGATTGAAGGCGAACTGAACAAACACGGCTGTAACGACAGCCGCATGGAAATCGTGCACGCCTCCCAGGTCGTGGAGATGAACGACGGCGCGGTCGAGGCGGTGCGACGAAAAAAAGATTCGTCCGTGAGCCGCGCCGTGGACCTGGTCAAGTATGGCCAGGCCGATGCGATCGTGAGCGCCGGCCACACCGGAGCGGCCGTCGCCGCCACTGCCATCAAGCTGCGCATGCTGCCCGGGATCGAAAGGCCCGGCATCGCCGCATTGGTCCCGACTGAGAGGAACGTATTCGTGCTAATCGACGCGGGCGCCAACATTGATGCCAGGCCCATGCACTTGGTGCAATATGGCATCATGGGCTCGGTCTATTCGCGTCATGTGCTCGGCTATGAAAATCCGACGGTCGGTCTGATGTCGATCGGAGATGAAGATGCCAAGGGCAGCGGATTGACCAAGGAAGTCTTCAAGATGCTGAAGGAAAGTTCGCTCAATTTCCGCGGCAACATCGAAGGGCGCGATCTTTTCGAAGACCCGTGCGAAGTGGTGCTTTGCGAAGGGTTCGTGGGCAACGTCGTTCTGAAAACGTGCGAGTCGATCGCGCATGCCATCTTCACCTGGCTGAAACACGAGATCACGAAAAGCCCGACCAGAAAAATGGGGGCCCTTCTCGTCAAAGGCGCCTTCAAAGCCATTCATAAGAAAACGAATTGGGAAGATTACGGGGGCAGTCCTTTGCTCGGAGTCAACGGCATCTGCATCATTGCGCATGGCCGCAGCACGCCGCTGGCCATTCAGAATGCCTTGCGGGTGGCCGCTGAATCCATTGAACAACAGGTGAACCCGCATATTATCGAGGAAGTTCGCCGTTATAATGAAACGACAGCCTCGCTCGAGCCCGCGCTCCGCTAAAACACAGCGGACCGTCTCGATTATCGGGACCGGGAGTTATTTGCCCGAGAAGATCCTGAGCAACGCGGACCTTTCCAAGATCGTCGATACGTCGGACGAATGGATCACCACGCGCACCGGCATCAAAGAGCGGCGCATGGCCGCCCAAGATGAGCACACCAGCGATATGGCGGCGAAAGCCGCGCTCAAGGCCATGGAGCAGGCCGGCATTTCTGCCGATCAGATCGATTTCATTCTGGTGGCCACGGCCACGCCCGACATGCTCTTTCCCGCCACTGCCTGTTTCGTGCAGAAAAAAATCGGCGCCACCAAAGCGGCCTGTCTCGATATCTCCGCCGCCTGCGCCGGGTTTCTTTTCGGCCTCGAAATTGCGCAGCAATTTATCACGTCGCACACCTACGATATCGTGCTCGTGATCGGCGCGGAGAAATTGACTTCCATCACGAACTGGACCGATCGCAATACCTGTGTGCTTTTCGGCGATGGGGCCGGTGCCGCCGTTTTACAACATCGCGGAAGCGCCCACGGCATCATTAGCACACACATCGGAAGCGACGGTAATTACAGCGATATCCTGTTTATGCCCGGGGGCGGATCGCGTTGCCCGATCACGCGCGAAAACGCGGACCAGAACCTGGCCACCATTCACATGACCGGGAAAGAGGTCTACAAGCAAGCCATCACTGCGATGCTGAAGGCGTCGCGGAAAGCGCTGGAAGACGCCGGCCTCACCATCGACGACATTGCCTGCGTGATTCCGCACCAGGCCAACCTGCGCATCATCGAAGCGATTGCCGATCGCCTGAAGATTCCGCTCGAGAAGTTCTTTGTGAATCTCGACAAATACGGAAACACGTCAGCCGCAGCAGTCGCCATCGCACTCGACGAAGCAAATCGCAGCGGCCGAATCAAAAGCGGCGATTATATTTTGATGGTCGTGTTCGGCGGCGGACTCACTTGGGCGAGCACCGTCATCGAATGGTGAATTTTCACGATCTGATTTTCTGAATCGATATGGAACGCCGCCTCACCGCCATCCTTGCCGCCGACGTCGTCGGATATAGCCGCCTCATGGGTGCGGACGAGACTGGCACGCTCGCCGCCTTAAAAGCACTGCGGAACGATTTCATCGACGGCAAGATCGCCGAGCATCAGGGACGCATCGTCAAATTGACGGGCGACGGCATGCTGGTGGAATTCCCAAGCGTGGTGAACGCGGTTGCCTGCGCGGCGGAGATGCAGCGCGGGATGCGTGATCGCAACGCCGATGTGCCACAGGACCGCCGCATCGAATTCCGCGTCGGCGTCAATCTTGGGGATGTGATTGTGGAAGGCGAAGATATTTTCGGTGACGGTGTCAACGTCGCAGCGCGACTGGAGAGCATTGCCAACCCGGGCGGGATCACCATCTCTGGTTCGGTGCGCGATCACGTGGGCAACCGGCTGGACCTGGCTTTTGAGGATATGGGCGAGCAGACGCTCAAAAATATCGACCGGCCGATGCGCGTTTACAGTGTCTCTCTGGGCCAGGCCGCCGCGCGCGATATGAAGGACGCAGGGCCAGCGCTTCAGGAACAACTTGATAAGCAAAGACCATCAATTGCCGTCCTGCCGTTCAACAACATGAGCGGCGACCCGGAGCAGGAATATTTCAGTGATGGCATCACGGAGGACATCATCACCGACCTGTCGAAGGTGTCCGGGCTTTTTGTCGTCGCGCGCAACACCGCTTTTACCTACAAAGGCAAACCCGTCAAGGTCCAGCAGGTAGGTCAAGAGCTTGGGGTTGCTTTTATTCTCGAAGGAAGCGTTCGAAAAGCCGGCTCGCGTGTGCGAGTCACTGGGCAACTCATCAACAGCAAGGACGGGGGACACGTTTGGGCTGAGCGCTACGATCGTGACCTAACCGATATTTTCGCCATCCAGGATGAAATAGCCCACGCCATCGTGGAGCAGTTGAAGGTGAAGCTGTTGCCGCAAGAGAGAAAGTCCATCGGGCAGGCGCCGACGGATAACGTCGAAGCTTACACTTATTATCTTAGAGGTCGGCAGTTCCTACACCGGCACTCCAAGGCCTACTATCAACTGGCGCGGCGGATGTTCGTCAAGGCCGTGGAATTGGACCCGTGTTATGCACGCGCTTACGCCGGCATCGCCGACTGCGATTCTTTCTTATTCCTGCACTACAACGAAGATGTTGCGATCGATGGCATCTTGGCCATGAGCGCAAAGGCCTTGGCTCTGGAGGATGGTTTGGCGGAAGCGCATGCCTCCCGCGGCCTCGCGCTCTCGCTGGGGGAACGATACGACGAGGCTATGGCTGAATTTGAAAAAGCCATCACGCTCAACCCCAATTCGTTCGAAGCTCATTACTTCTGTGCCCGTGCCTGTTTCGCACAGGGCCAGCTCGAGCGTGCAGCTGCTCTTTTCGAGCGCGCGGCCGAGATCAAGCCGGACGATTATCAGTCCTTGTGCTTGCTGATTCATATCTACCGCTCGCTTAAGCGCGATCAGGATCGAGAGAGCGCTGCGCGAAGGGGCATTGAACGCGCGGAGAGTGAACTCACTCTTCATCCTGAGAATCCGAGACCGGCTTACCTAGGCGCTGCCGCTCTGGTTGCGCTCGGCGAAACCGACCGCGCCAGGGAATGGTCCTCCAGAGCACTGGCGATCGACCCAGACGATACTCTCACTCAGTATAACGTTGCCTGCGTCCACTCCCTTTTGGGCGACATCGAACCTGCTTTCGATTTGCTCGAGAGGCTTCTCCCGCACGCCAATCACGAGACGAAGGCCTGGATCAAGCACGATTCCGACTTCGACCCGCTCCGCAGCCATCCACGTTATCAAAAAATACTGGAACTGATCGGATAAGGAAGAGCGAGAAGCGTCTCTAATCTGCAAATGCTCATCGAAACCCATGCGCATCTCGATTACCCGGATTTCGCACCCGACTTCGATGACGTCCTGCGCCGAGCCGATGAGGCGGGCGTGACCCGCATCATCACGATCGGGACTTCACTGCAGAGCAGCCGTTGCGCGATCGAGTTGGCCGAGAAATATCCAAATATCTTTGCGGTTATTGGGGTTCACCCCAGTTCAGTGATGGAAGCGGAAGAAGATATCATGACGCCGCTGCGCGAATTGGCGAAGAACCCACGAGTGGTGGCACTGGGCGAGACGGGTCTCGACTATCACCGGCTGCCCAGTTCCGAAGTGGCGCGGCAAAAGCACGCCCAGGTTTTTGAGCGCGCTTTGCAAGGCGAGACAGCAGAGGAGATCGAAGCCGGGATCGAAGACGGCGATTACAAGGACAAGCAAGCCAGCCTCTTTCAACAGCAGCTCGACCTGGCCGTGGAATTGGGACTCAACGTGGTCGTTCATCAGCGCGACGCCTGGGACGATACGATCGAGCTGTTCCGTCCCTATACCGGAAAAGTGCGCGGCGTTTTCCATTGCTTCGGCGGCACAATCGATCAGGCCAATGAAGTCGTCGCGCTCGGTCACCTCGTCTCCTTTACCGGGATCGTCACATTCAAGAACGGCAGCGAGGTGCGCGAGGTCGCGGCCCGCCTGCCGCTTGATCAGTTTATGGTCGAAACGGACTGCCCTTACCTCGCCCCGGCTCCCTTCCGGGGGAAACGTTGCGAACCAGCCCATACGCGGATCGTGGCAGAAACAATCGCCGCCAGCCGCGGGATTCCCTTGGAAGAAATCGCTCGCGCGACCACCGCAACTGCGGAAGCATTCTTTCGGTTTAACCGAAAATGAGATTCATTTCGCTGCTAATCAAAGGTGGATCGGGCTCTCCGAGCACGATGCTAAATAATGGCGGCGCAGCCACCGCAACTCTCTTATCATCGCGCCCGGAGGTCGCGATCCACCTGCGAAAGCTTCTTCTTGTTGCCCTCGCGTCATTCCTCACATCCTGCGCCACGCGGGATACCTCGCATCGTATCGTAATCAGTGCACGCGATCAGAAACTGGCCCTGCTGGAGAAAGGTAATCTAGTGGCTACCTATCCTGTTTCGACCTCCAAGTTCGGACTGGGCGATGGACAGGGAACTTATCGGACGCCACTGGGAGAAATGGAGATTGCCGACAAAATCGGCGACGGCGCCCCTTCCGGGACGGTCTTCAAAGACCGCCGCCGCACCGGGGAGATCGTGGGCGTCAATGCGCCGGGGCGCGACCCCATTGTCACCCGCATCATCTGGTTGCGCGGCAAAGAACGGCAAAATGCCAATGCCTGCGCCCGAAACATTTATATTCACGGCACGCCGGAAGAACGAAACATCGGGCGACCGGCCAGCTACGGCTGCATTCGCATGCGCTCGTCCGACATCATCAATCTCTACAGCCTGGTCGGACCCGGCGCCGAAGTCACGATCGTCGATGCTCCCCTCACCTCCGCGGTTCCGGGCCTCACTTCCGCCACGCAAATGGCGGAATCGAATCACGCCGGCATGGTGATTCGGTAGGCTTGGGGGGAACAAACCCGCGCTTCACCAGAAGCGCGTCATCCCGCCTGCCCGCCATAGCGGGAACCAGCGTGGACGACAAGGGTCTCGCCTGGTCAAACGGTGTCACGCAATGCATTTTGGGTAACCGAGGCGCGCGCGGGAGGTCCCTCCTCGTCGTCGCGAGTCGGGATGACAGGCCAAAGGAGAGCGAGGCGCGGAGGCGTCGTTAGGGCGAGTGGTCAACCCGCGGAGTGGACCCCGCCGCGGCGGGGCGGCGTCCCTACCCTGCGGGCGAAACCATGAGGCGGGCCAGGACGGCGCGTTGGGCCGCGATCAGTTCGACGATTCCCTTGCGCGAAAGCGTCAGCATCTCGTCCATCTGCGCCTGCGCGAAGGTCGCTTCCTCGCCCGACCCCTGCACCTCGACGAATTCTCCATCTTCCGTGGCGACGAGGTTAAAATCGACCGTCACGTTTTTATCTTCCTCGTAATTCAGATCCACGATGGGCGACCCGTCGAGCACGCCGGCGCTCACCGCCGCAACCAATTTGCGCAGGGGCGGTTCCGACAGCTTTCTGTCGGTGGCGAGTTTGCGACAGGCAATGGCGACGGCCAGGCTCGCGCCCGTGATGGCCGCCGTGCGCGTCCCGCCATCGGCCTGGAGCACATCGCAATCGACCCACATGGTGCGCGATCCGAGTTTTTCGAGATCGACCACGGTGCGGAGAGATCGCCCAATGAGGCGCTGAATTTCCGAGCTGCGCCCGTCCAGCCGGCCTTTCGTGATATCGCGCGGTTTTCGCGTGAGCGTGGAATAGGGCAGCATCGAGTATTCCGCCGTGAGCCATCCCCCGTTAACCCCCTGCTCCTTCATCCAGCGCGGAACGGTCTCTTCGATCATGACCCCACAGATGACGCGGGTGTTGCCCATGGAGACAAGGACGGATCCGCCGGCGTGCGGGGCAATGTTCAACTCAAAGCGGACCGGGCGAATTTGATCGGGAGCACGACCGTCGGGACGTAATGCGAGAGAATTCAATGGTCGGCAGATTACGCAGATTAGCGCAGATTAAAAATCCAAGTTCCAGCTATCTGTGAAAATCTGCGGATGACTCATTGACCGTTCATAACGGTGCCGCCGTTGGGACGGAGGATGGGCCCGGTGCAATGGGAAGCGTCTTCGGAAGCGAGAAACACAGAACTGGGCGCGACCACTTCGGGCTGGCCGGGCCGCCAACGAACATTTGGGCTGCGGAGCGATTTAGATTCGGGGGCCGGGCGGTTAGTCCTGATACTGGGCCGGCGGACGCTTCTTTTCCTTGAGCTTGGCGCTAAAAGTTCGCATTTCGAAGTCGGCCCAGGTTCCGGAAAATAGCAGGGCCGGGCATCTGAGGGAATTCAGCGGGGTAAAAAAACTTTAAAAAAGTTGCTTTGGAGGATTGACGGTGGCGCGGTCTACGTTAGTTTGATTGTCCCGCTAGCCGCGGGCTCCGAGTTAATCGGGGTTGTTCTTGTACATTTTGGGACTGCAAATTGACTCAATTTTGTCCCGGTCTTGGAAAACGGAAACGTGATCTGGTCTGGGGCGGGATTTGAGCCTTTTTTTTGTCCAAAATGTGCAGCAACGTTAACCCCGAAGGAATTCGGGGCTGGTTCTTTGACATCTACATACAGGGTAGTAAGAAAATACAACTTTTTAGAGCTGAGTCTGAAATAGAAAGTGGCTGGAGGGTAAGATCTCTGGCCAAGAGAGTTTCAGTTATCAAAAGAATCTCTGGGCCCGCGCGCTTTCGAGCGCAAGGGACCGGAACAGATTGATCAAGCTACAAAGAGCACATAATGGATGCCTTGGTGCCAATAGGCGATGAAGGACGTGGTAAGCTGCGATAAGCTACGGAGAGCGGCAAACACGCTTTGACCCGTAGATTTCCGAATGGGATAAC
>JBBRDU010000085.1:0-13213 GCA_038203615.1 Chthoniobacterales bacterium | reverse complement strand
GGCTGACCGTCTGGTCCAGCCTCACCGTGGTCTTATTTGGAGTGGCGGTGGCGGGTGTGATCGCGGGAAGGAAAGAGGCCGGTTCATCCATTTTTCAATGGTGGGGCGCCGCCATGATTCTCTTTGTCCTTCTCGTGGGTTATGGCAATCGACACCAGTGGTATCAACTGCCGTTTGTGCCGATCGCGGCGGCTTTCGCCGGAATTTTCTGCAGGGCGGTGCCGCGCTTCGTTTCGCGTCGCTTTCTCGTCCGCGCGGGGAGCGGGGCACTGGTGCTGGCCTTCGGGCTTTCGGCTTATGCCAGCGCCAAATTGCTCTACCGCGAATCGGCCGCCGATCTGCGCAGTCTCGGGCTGGAATTGAAAACGACGACGCCGGCTGGTTCCCTCATCGTGACGGTCGATTACGGCGATCCGACCGCTTTGTATTATGCCGAGCGCAAAGGGTGGCATTTCCTGGAGAAAAACGGGATGTACGACGGCCATCCCATAGATAGCGCCGCGGCCATCGCCGATTTGGAAAATCTGCGGGAGCGCGGTGCGACGCATATCGCCTTCTATTCCGGGACGCTTTGGTGGCTCGAGTATTATCGGGAATTCGCCGAACATCTGGGCGCGACGGCGACGTTGCAGGCTTCCACGCCCGCCTCTAAAATTTATACCTTCCGGCCTCTCGTTCGTTAGGTACAATGTGAGACATAAACATTCCGATTACATGCATTGGGCCAAGATACGGAGTCAGGCCCGGTTCAATCTGGCGAGCAGCGGGGTGGGCCAGGTGTCGCTGCGGGAATGGCCTCTCGATCTGTCCTCTTTGCCCATCAACGGCGACAACAGCTATGGCTATGCGCCGCTGCAAAAGGCGATCGCACAACGGTATGGCGTGGAGGCGGACTGCGTGGTGCAGGCGGCCGGCACCGCCATGGCGAACCATCTGGCCATGGCCGCGCTCCTGGAGCCGGGCCATGAAGTGTTGATCGAACATCCAACCTACGGTCCGATTCTCGATGCGGCCCGTTATCTCGAGGCTGAGGTGAAGCGCTTTCCACGAATGGAGGAAAACGAGTGGGCCATTGAAATCGATGAGATTCGACGAATCATCACGCCGAAAACCAGGCTGATCGTGCTCACTAATCTGCACAATCCGACGAGTGTGCTAACGCCGGAGCGGGTTCTGCGGGAGGTGGGTGAGATCGCGGCCAGTGTCGGAGCCCTGGTCCTGGTGGATGAGGTTTACCTGGACGCGGTCTATGACGGCACGCCGCCGCGTGCGTTTCATCTTGGCCCTAATTTTTTGGTGACGAGCAGTTTAACCAAGGTTTATGGCCTGAGCGGTTTGCGCTGTGGCTGGGTGCTGGCGCAGCCTGAGCTCGCCTGGAAGATGCAGCGATTGAACGACCTTTACGGAGCGACGCCGGTTCATCCGGGAGAATGGCTGAGCCTGGCGGCTTTCGGTCAGCTCGAGCGATTGGGAAAGGTCGCTCGGGCTGTGGTCGAGGCCGATCGCAAGTTGCTCGATCAATTCCTGGCGGACGAGCCCGCGCTGGCCGCCCCGCGCAATCCGTGGGGCACGACCTGTTTCCCGCGTCTGCGGGAGGGTGACGGCGAAGCCTTCGTGGAGCGCCTGCGCACGGAATTCGAAACGTCGGTCGTGCCAGGGCGTTTCTTCGAAATGCCAGATCACTTCCGCATCGGTCTGGGGGTCAATCACGACATGTTCTCCGAAGGTCTGCGTCGCATCAGCCGGGCTCTCGCGGAGACGCCGGCGCGATAGGTGTCGTCTGGCCGGCGGACCTGGAGTGTCATCACGCCACTTGCGTTCCTGCCGCGGAGAATCGATGCGTAAGGAATGCAGACGGCAGCGCAGTTCACTATCCGTCCGGCCAACATCGCGGATATTCCTCTCATCCTGCAGTTGATCCGGGACCTGGCCACCTATGAACGCGCGCCTAACGACGTCACGGCCACGGAGGAGCAATTAGGCCAGGTTCTCTTCGGTGACAAGCCGTCGGCTGAAGTCGTGCTCGGATTCGAAGGGGAATGGCCGGTCGGTTTCGCCGTGTTCTTTCACAATTTCTCCACCTGGTTGGGCCGCCCCGGCCTTTACCTGGAGGACCTGTTCGTGCAGCCGGAGAAACGGGGCCGCGGTTATGGTCGCGCTTTGCTCGCGCACTTGGCCGGGATTGCGCGCGAGCGCGGTTGCGGCCGCATGGAGTGGGCGGTGCTCGATTGGAACGATCCCGCCATTCAATTTTATCGAAAGCTCGGCGCTACTCCGATGGAGGAATGGACGGTGTTTCGACTAACGAGCGATGGCATTTCAAAACTCGCCCAATCCTAAAACCCGGCGCAAAGGTCTTCCCGCGAGGACCCGGAGGCCGGCCAAAATCGAAGATTACGGGTTTCTCAGCGACACCCAGACCGCCGCGCTGGTGAGCCGCGAGGGATGTGTCGATTGGCTCTGCTTCCCGCGCTTTGATTCGGGTGCCTGTTTCGCTTCGTTGCTGGGCACCGCTGAAAACGGACACTGGAAGTTCAGTCCCCTTGAAAGAATTTTGCGAACGAGCCGGCGCTACCGTGGCGAAACCCTTATTCTTGAAACGATCATTGAAACGAAGAGCGGCGCTTTTCGATTGATCGATTTCATGCCGCCACGAGGAAAGAATCCCGATCTCATCCGCATCGTGGAAGGCGTTCGGGGAAAAGTCGCGCTCGAGATGGAGCTGATAATCCGCTTCGATTACGGACACATCGTGCCGTGGGTGCGCAAGCGCGATGGCGGGGTGCAGGCCATTGCCGGCCCGGACGCTTTGATCTTGCGCACACCGGTCAAGACTTTCGGCCGGGACCTGACCACGGTCGCGCAATTCGAGATCCGGCAAGGCCAACGCATCCCATTTGTGTTGTCGTGGTTCCTATCGCATGACGTGCCGCCGGAAAAAGTGAGAGTGGAAACGGCGCTGGCGCAGACGGAGCGATACTGGAAAAAATGGGCCGGGTCCTGTCGCGGCCAGGGAAAATGGCGCGAGGCGTTCGTCCGTTCCCTCCTCACCTTGAAGGGCCTGACCTATGCGCCGAGCGGTGGGATCGTGGCGGCGGCCACCACTTCGCTCCCTGAGGAAATCGGCGGTGTTCGGAATTGGGATTATCGTTTTTGCTGGCTGCGGGATGCCACCTTTACGCTCTTCGCCCTGACCTCCGCGGGTTATATCGAGGAAGCGGGGCGGTGGCGTAGCTGGCTGTTGCGGGCCATCGCCGGGAGTCCCGAGCAGATGCAAATCCTCTATGGCCTAAACGGCGAACGCCGACTCGATGAGTACGCGGTGCCCTGGTTAGCCGGTTACGAAAACTCCGCCCCGGTCCGAATTGGAAACGCCGCGGCGCAACAATTCCAGCTCGACGTGTATGGCGAGGTCGTTAGTTCCATGTATCACGCGCACCGCGCCGGTATCAAAATGGACAAAACGGCCTGGGCTCTGCAGATCTCCTTGCTCAAATTTCTTGAATCCCAGTGGCGGAAGCCGGATGAGGGCATCTGGGAAATGCGCGGCGGGCGTCGCCATTTCACGCACTCGAAGATGATGGCTTGGCTGGCCTTCCACCGCGCCGTGCAACTGGTCGAGGAGTGCGGTTATCGGGCGGACGAACACGTCGAACGCTGGCGTGCCCTGCGGGACGAAATTCACCGGCAGGTTTGCCAGCGCGGTTACAATGGGGACAAGAAAGCGTTCACTCAGTCGTATGGATCGAAGGCGCTCGACGCCAGCCTGTTGATGATGCCTTTGATCGGATTTCTGCCGGGCAGTGATCCGCGGGTTCGGGGAACGGTCACCGCCATTCAACGCGAACTGACCCGGCAGGGGCTTGTCCTGCGATACAAAGCGGCCGGGAGCGCGGTGGATGGATTGCCCGGCAACGAAGGAGTTTTCTTGCCCTGCTCGTTCTGGCTGGTCAGTTGCCTCCACCTGATCGGGCGCAAACAAGAGGCTCTCAAACTCTTTGAGCGGCTCCTCCGGCTGCGCAACGATCTCGGACTGCTCTCCGAGGAATACGATCCGAAGGCGCGACGACAGCTCGGAAATTTTCCGCAAGCCTTCACCCACGTCGCGCTCATCATCGCGGCCCGGACGCTCCGTGGCCAGTTGCGCGTCCACCCACGACCGAAGTAATCAGGTTTTTTCTTCCGTGGAAGTGACGAGGCGGCGCACCAGATCTTCCATGGTGACGATGCCGCAAAATTGTCTTTTCCGGTCGAGCACTACGGCCAGGCCGAGGCGGGCCGCTCGCAGACGTTGCACGATTCGATAGGCCGGTTCCTGATCGCTCGCCGTCACGATGCGACGCATGTAGTGAGCGAGGGGGTGATCCGCATTTTTATCGAGCAAAACGTCGAGCACGTTCACGAGGCCGCGCGGTTGGCCGTCGGGCGCGAGCACAGGCAGCCGATCCACTCCCGCATCGGCGCTGATGTGCACCGCTTGATCAATGGTGTTGTCCGATTGCACTGCCACCACTTTACCGGCCGGCACCATCACATCGCGAACTTTCACGCCGCGAAAGTCTACCACGTTGTGAATCATGGCCCGTTCCGTCGAAGTGAGGGCGCCTTCGTGCTCGCTCTGCGTTGTGATTTGCTTGAGCTCTTCGCGGGCGGCGAAGAGCCGGCCTTTCTCGGCCCGGGGCAGAAGGAGCCTGCCGAGTCGCGCCCCCAGGCTGAGCAAGGGCGAGAGGAGAGTGGTCAGGAAGGCGAGGACGCCGGCCAGTCGAGCCAGGGCCCGGAAAGGAAACCGGCGGAACAACGCCTTTGGCAACACGCTCAGAAGAAAAAGATAAACCGGCAGGGAAATCGCCAGGGCGATCAAAAATCCGGCCGAGCCGAACTCGCGCACCAGCTCCCGCGTCAGCAGCAGCAAACCGATAATGTCGGCGGCATTCGTGACAAACAGAACCGTCACAAGCAGGCGCTCCGGGCGTTTGAGCAAACGGTTGAGCAGAAGCGCGGCCGGCACGCGGCGCTTCACGTTCTGCCGCAGCCGCACCGGATCGATGGAAAGCAGGCCGCTCTCGATTCCATTAAAGAAGAACGAAATCACCCAGCAGCAGAAAATGAAGAGTAGAATCATGCGTCGAGACTGGAGGAATCCTCTGTTGGGTCCGCGTTGCTACCCACGACGTTTGTTTTCTCCAGCAGGATCTCTTCAATCCGCTTGCGTCCGGCGCGGCGCACCGTGATCACGAGAGGTGGGATTTTGAGTTCCGCGCCCGAGGCGGGCAGGTAGCCGAGGCGGTTGAAGACGAAGCCGCCAATCGTGTCGATGCCATCCGCTTCGATTTCGAAGCCAAGGTGCTCGCTCAGGTCGTCGAGCCGGGCATTGCCACTGACCAGGAATCTTCCATTCTCCAGCGGCTCAATATAAAGCTCCACATCTCCGCGCGGAACTGCGTCGCTCAGAATTTCCTCGACGATATCCGCGATCGTAATGATTCCTTCGGTCCCGCCGAATTCATCCACGATGATGGCGAGTCCCTGAGCGTGCGAGAGGAAGAGTTTCAACAGGTCGAGCGCGCGCATCGTCTCCGGCACGAAGGAGGGCGCAATCAGCGCCTCCGTGTAGTGCATGGAGGGATCGATCAAAAAGTTCTTCACATCCAGGATCCCGATCAGCTGATCGGGCGTGTCCACGTAAACAGGAACGCGCCGATGCCGCTTTTGACGCATGCGTCCGATCGCCTCCTCGTTCGTTAGGTCATCCGGCAGCATGAAAGTGTCGACCCTTGGAGTCATGCAATCCTTGGCTGTTTTGTCGCCCAGCTTGATGATCTCCTGGATCATCTCCGCCTCGGCTTCATGGAGTGCGCCTTCTTCTTCGCCAATTTCGAGGATGGTTTCCAGTTCCTCGTCGCTCAGCCGTTGCCGTGTATGCAGGTGCGAAGGCGTGATCAGATCGACCAGGGCAGTGCTGAAGGTCTCCAGCCCGTTGCCCACCCGGTCGAGCAGGGGCAGGGAGATCTTAAGAGTGAATGCCCCGATGGCGGAGAGACGATAAGGCGCGGAAAGGGCGAGCAGCTTCGGGATGAGGTCGCACAGCAAAACGACCAGGGCAAAAATGGCGGTGGCCGCGAGCCATTGCGGCACCCGGGCGGCGAACGGATTACGCCAGAGCACGAACAGGCACAGGATCACGAGCGAGACTTTGACCAGACCGTCCCCCAGCAGGAGGATATTGAGAACGCGACGCGGATTATCGCGGAAAGACTGAATGAATTTGGCCAGGCCCGGATGATTACTCTGCAAGCGGCGCAACTGATGCGGCTTCAGGGCAAAAAGGGCGGTCTCCAGGCCGGAAAAGAGGGCTGAACAAAAAACGAGAATGCCTATGACCACCAGCAGAATGGCGAAGACCGCTTCCGTCATTCCTGGTCGCGGCAGCGATTGCGCGCTCGCTCGTCCTTAGAAGAAGTAATACCTGCGGATTTGCTCATTGGCTGAGCCGCGACAAGAGTAAGCTTTTCATGAGCAAAGGCGAGAGGATTTCACAATTGGTCGAGCAGATGGGCGGGAAAAAGTCTTCCGGCCCGGCTTTGGCTCTGGTGGACCATCCCTATTACCGCGCCTTTTTTCAATGCTGGAACGAGCAGCGCTACTATGAGGCGCATGATGTGCTCGAGCAGGTCTGGCTCACCACCGCCTCGGAAGACGGCGATTTTTTTAAGGGACTGATCCAGGGCGCCGGCGCCTTTGTGCATTTGCAGAAAAATTACGAGCACCCGTCGCATCCGAAACATGGTCGTCGCCTCCGGCCCGCCGCGCGGCTTTTTCGGCTGTCTGAAAAATATCTGACGCCCTACGCGCCGGTTCGCCATGCCTTTGACGTGGCCGGATTTCTGGTTCTTCTGCAGACGCATCGCCAGAAAATCGTCGAGTCGGATTTCGTGATGAATCCGTGGACGCCGGAGGGAGCGCCGAAGCTGGAGTTACGCGCTAACTAGGAAGGCGCTGCGCTCGCATTGTTCCTATCTCGTGAATAACAACTTGAGTCCAGCGATCACGAGCACGGCGGCCAGAAGCAGCGAAATGGTCCGGACCGGGAAACGCCGGCTGCCGTAATAGGATCCAGCGAGTCCGCCAGCCATGGCCGCGCTGGCCAAAACAATCGCCAGGGTCGGAACAAAGTGGTTCGCTCCGAGAAACCCGACCAACCCGGAAATCGAATTCACCAGGATGAAGAGAGCCGAAACGGCTGCCACTTGCTTGATGCGGGCCCAGTTCAGAAACAACATGAGGGGCGTCAGGAAGATACCGCCGCCGGTCCCAGTGAGGCCGGAAAGGAAACCGAGGGTCGCGCCAACTCCCAACGCGACAGGCCAGGAAGGCGGCACTGGGTTGACTGGATCCTCGCGACGAAAAAAGAGGCGAGCCGCCGAAAAAAGGAGAACAAGGCCGAGCAAAATCTTGAGCGCGGCGGCGGGAACCTGGAGATAGCCGCCGAAGTAGGCGGCGGGAACAGAGAGAAGCGCGAAGGGCCAGAAAAGATTCCATCGCAGATGATTCGCTCGCCAGAATTGGAATGAGCCGATCGCAGCAACGAGAATGTTGAGCACGAGGGCGGTGGGCTTGATGACTGCCGGGGCCAGGCCCCACAAAGCCATCAAGGCAATGTAGCCGGAGGCACCGGCGTGGCCGACGGAGGAATAGAGAAAAGCAATCATTCCGACCGCCAGAAAAAGAGGGAGGAGATGTGCTAAATCCATTCCCGGGTCGAAAAATGTGGGATTCACCGGGGAAAGGTTGAACGACGACTTGCCTCTTTACAACTGCCGGGGTGGGCCGCCGGCGAAACCTTCCACAGGCGCGTTGCGATGATCCGGTTCAACGCCTAACTTGACCGGTGACTCCAAGCTATCTGGCGGCGGAGCCGTCTTCCCCCGTCGTGCAACAGACCAACCGGCTGGCGCAGGAAAAATCTCCTTACCTTCTGCAGCACGCGCACAACCCGGTCGATTGGTATCCCTGGGGCGAGGAAGCCTTTGCCAAAGCGCGTCGCGAGAACAAGCCCATCTTTCTTTCGATTGGCTATTCGACCTGCCACTGGTGCCACGTCATGGCTCACGAATCTTTTGAGAACGAAGCCATCGCCACGGTCATGAATCGTGAATTCGTGAACATCAAAGTGGATCGGGAAGAACGTCCCGACGTGGACCGCGTTTACATGACCTTTGTGCAGGCGACGACGGGCGGGGGTGGCTGGCCCATGAGCGTCTGGCTTACGCCCAACCTGCAGCCCTTTGTGGGCGGGACCTATTTCCCGCCGCAAGACCAATACGGACGGCCCGGCTTCAAAAGTGTGCTGGAAAAAATCGCGGCGGCTTGGAAACAGGATCACGAGAAGCTCGTGCAACAAGGCGAGAAGATCGTAGACGCGCTGCGGGAGGCACAGAGCTCGGCGCCGCCGGGTGAGGGGAAGATTGGGGCCGGCACGCTGGAGTCGGCTTACGAGCAGATGACGCGTACTTTCGACGCGGCTGAGGGAGGTTTCGGAACGGCTCCCAAGTTTCCGCGGCCCGTTATTTTCAATTTTCTCACGCGCTTTTACGCGCGCGCTCCGCAAAGTGACAAGGGCAAGCGCGCCCTGGAGATGGATCTGTTCACCCTGCGCAAAATGGCGGCAGGCGGAATGCACGACCAGCTGGGAGGCGGTTTCCATCGCTACTCGGTGGATCGTTTCTGGCACGTGCCGCATTTCGAGAAAATGCTTTACGACCAGGCGCAACTGGCGGGCGCGTATCTCGATGCCTGGCAAATCACGCGCGACGCGGAGTTGGCGACGGTGGCGCGCGATGTTCTGGATTACGTGGCGCGTGACATGACGGCGAAGGAAGGCGGCTTTTTTTCGGCGGAAGACGCGGACAGTGAAATCCCTGGAGCGGCGGTCAATGACCGCCGAAAGGCGTCGAACAAAAGCCCGGAGGCCGGCGCTCATGGAGCGCCGTTCCAGAAGAGCGAAGGCGCTTTCTATGTCTGGACGAAAGAAGAGATCGACGGCGCGCTCGGCCAGGCTGCTGAGGTTTTTGCGTTTCATTATGGCGTGGAGACTCACGGGAATGCGCCGGCCGAGAGCGATCCGCACGGAGAATTCCGTGGCAAGAATATTTTAGTTCAACGCCATGGCACGGCCGAGACGGCCAAACATTTCAAAAAGAGCGAAGAGGACGTCCGGCAATTGCTGGCCCAGGCTCGCGAAAAGTTGCGGGCTCTGCGGGCGAACCGGCCGCGACCGCACCTCGATGACAAGATCATTACGGGCTGGAACGGCCTGATGATCTCCGCCTTCGCTCGCGCTGCCGCCGTTCTGGAGGACCAGCGCTACCTGGAAAGCGCGGCGAGAGCGGCCAAGTTCGTTCAAACCAACCTGTGGGACGAAAAGGGCAAGAGATTGTTTCGCAGTTACCGCGATGGTCGCAGCCAGGTCGAAGGATTCGCCGACGATTACGCTTTCATGATCCAGGGGTTGCTCGATCTTTACGAGGCTTCGTTCGATGTCGCATGGTTGAAGTTTGCGCTCGCCTTGCAGGAGGCGCAGGACCGGTTGTTTCTGGATGAAAAGGAGGGCGGCTATTTCAGCACGAGCGGGCGGGACCAAAGCGTGGTGTTGCGCATGAAAGATGATAACGATGGCGCGGAACCGGCCGCGAGTTCAGTGGCGGCGCGGAATCTTCTGCGCCTGGCGCAATTGCAGGAGAGCGCGGAGTTGCGCGGCCGGGGTGAAAAAACGATCGGCGCTTTTCAGGCCATTTTGTCGAGATTCCCGAGCGCCATGCCGGAGATGCTGGTGGCGGTGGATTTTCAGCTGAACAAGCCGCGTCAGATTGTGGTGGCGGGCCCGGCGGGGGCGCCCGATACGCGGGCGCTGCTGGCCGAAGTGCATCGCCACTTTTTGCCGAACACGATTGTATTGCTGGCTGATGGAGCAGAGGGACAGAGGTATCTGGGCCAGGAGCTGGAGGCGGTCCGGGAGATGTCGATGGTGCAAGGAAAAGCGGCTGCTTACGTGTGCGAGAATTTCACCTGCCAGGCCCCGGTGACGGAGGTCAAAGAGCTGGGCAAGCTCCTATCGGCTCGTTAGGCGTCGGCTTACAGCGCTCAGAGTTCGTTGTCGGCTCGACCGAGTCTCGCCCCGCCGCCGAGGAAGAAGCGGACCGCTTGCGCAAGAAGCCTAGCCGCCGTCCTTCGGGTGAGACTTGGTTTTCGGAAGTGTCTTCCGCTTGCGCAGGCGCAGCCAGTTGTTCCAGGTCTTACGCATGCTGTCGCGCGGCGTCAGGTACTGCTGATTTAATTCGTTACTCTTGAGGATCTGCGCGAGCACTCCTTTGACCGAAAGATCCGCGGTATCCAGAATAGTGTAGGCCGTGCCGACGGCGGCGGCGTGATGGGCGTCGCTCGCCGCGGTCATGGGAAGGCCGCGCACCTGCGCATACTTGAAGGCATAACGATTGTAACGGCGCAGGGTGGTGGCGGCATTGAACACTTCGAGAGCGTCCACCGGCAGGGTCTCGAGCGTGCCGAATCGAATTCCCGCTCGAAATAAATCATAGGGATGTGGCGGAATGGCGAGGCCGCCGCGCTCGTGGATCATCTCGCAAACTTCCAGGGCCGGTTTTCCTTTCAGGAACGGGAGCGTGGCACCGATGCAAAGGAGATGGCCTTCCGCGGTCGTGACTTCGACGCCGGGAACAACCAAAAAATTGTCCACGGGCAAACCATCCAGCCGCATCAGACCGTTATCGAGCAGGTAAGTAATGGCATCACAGGTGTTGTGATCCGTGATGGCAATGCCATGGAGACCCTTGGCCCGGGCCCCCGCGATCAGATCTTCCGGGCTGGAGACGCCGTCTCCCGAAAAAAACGAATGCGTGTGCAAGTCGATATTGATCGGCATCCTCCGGAGACTAGTTTGGCGCGGGGCAAATGGAAAGTATCGGTTTCAAGGAATGGGCCATGGTCTGCGAAGCGCTGGCGCGCGGCCGGCAAAGCCTCATCGTGCGCAAAGGCGGGATCGCGGAAGGGCGGGAAGGCTTCTCCTTCAAGCACGAGGAGTTTCATCTTTTCCCGACCTGGTTCCACGAACAAGCGGAGAAAGTGAATGCGACCGGCCTCGCCATGCCGGAACAGGCGTCGGGGAAAATCTAGATTCGGGGTCTGGCCAAACTGGATTTCGCCCGCGTCATCACGTCCTGGCCGGTGGCGGAAGCGCTGGCCCCATGGCACATCTGGCGTCCCGAAGTGATCCGGGAACGGTTCGACTACGAGGACACTCCCGGTGTCCGTATCGCTTTCGTGAGGATGTTCCGGCTCTCGCCCACCTGGTCATTGCCTAACGAAAAGCGTTACGGCGGCTGCCGGTCGTGGGTGGAGTTGCCTGATCGACCGGAGGAAATTCGACTGGAGCCGGTCTTGAGCGATGCCGAGCACGACGCGCGTCGGCGGGAACTTCTCGGCGTGCTAGGGGAGTCATCGCGTGAAAGCGTGTCATCCTGAGCCAGTCCCGCCGAGGCGGCAGCGAAGGATCTCGCCCATTCAGACGGCGTTACGCAAGGTACTCTGCGTCAGCCACGGAGCGCTTGTGAGGTCAGCACTCCTCCCGGTCGTGATCCCGGCGCCCGGCACGACCTGGTAGGGACGTCGCGCTGCGATGTCCGTGCGCCATGGCAGGCCGCCGGAGCGGACGCCGCAGCGCGGCATCCCTACGAACGATTTGCTAGACCAGCTCTTCTTCGAGGACGTCCGGTTCCGGGGTCGTTTCGGAAATTTCGCTGGTGGGCCGATTGAACTGCAAATCGTATAACCGGCGGTAGTGCCCTGATTTCTCGAGCAGCTCGGCGTGTGTGCCGATCTCCTTGATGCGGCCCTGGTCCATCACCACGATTTGATCGGCCGACAGAATGGTAGAAAGCCGATGAGCAATGGCGATGACGGTGCGTCCCTGGGCGAGACGTTCCAAGGCGCGCTGGATCTGCTTTTCCGATTCGGAATCGAGAGCCGACGTCGCTTCATCAAGTAAAAGAATCGGCGCATTTTTTAACAAGGCGCGCGCGATGGCGAGCCGCTGCTGCTGCCCGCCGGACAACATCATTCCCTTATCGCCGATGACGGTTTCATACCCTTCTGGCTGAGCCACGATGAAGTCATGGGCGAAGGCGGTCCGGGCAGCCTCGTAGACTTCTTCCGGCTTGGCGTCGAGCCGGCCGAACAGGATGTTCTTAAAGATGGTATCGTGAAACAGAAAGGTTTCCTGAGTGACGAGGCCGATCTGCTGGCGCAACGATCGCTGGGTTAATCCCCGCAGATCCTGTCCGTCCACGCGCACGGCTCCGGTGGTTGGATCGTAGAGGCGCAAGAGAAGCGACAGGATGGTGGACTTGCCCGCGCCGCTCGGGCCGACCAGCGCGTAGGTCTTGCCCGCTGCAACGCGAAGATCAAGATCCTGCACCGCGTCCGTGACGCCGGTGGCATAACGAAAGGTGACGTGCTCGAAGTCAATCTGTCCCCGGGAGGGCACCAGATCGACCGCGTTGGGAGCGTCCTGCACGCTCGGCTCGGAATCGAGCAGGGCAAAGATCTTGGTGGTGGCCCCAATGGAGCGCTGCATGACGATGTGCAATTTGCTCAAGGTCTTGACTGGCTCGTAGAGGATGAATATCCCGGCGATCAATCCCAGAAACTGGCCGGCCGGAAGATTCGCGGCGTAGACATAGAAGAGGGCCAGGCCGACGCCGACAGAGGCAATCGTCTCCACGAGCGGACCGACTGCTTCCATCGATTTGACCATGCGCATGGAATTGCTGAATTGCTGGCGCGTGCTTTTGGTGAACGATTTTTCCTGATGCTCTTCGCGGGCAAAGGATTTAATGACGCGGATTCCGGCGAAGGTTTCCTGCATGGTCACGGTCATTTGTCCCATCCCTTTTTGCTCGTGCTGGACGGCCCGGCGCGCGCGCTGACCGAAAATGCGAATAGGGATGAGGCAGGTCGGGAAAAGAAACAGAGTCACGAGCGTGAACTTCCAGTCCATCAGGACCAGGGCGACAATGCCGCCAACGATTGAAACGGGTTGCTTGAAGACGTCGCTGCTCACGGTGGTGAGGGCCATTTGCATGCTGCGCGTATCGTTGGCGATACGGGACATGAGGAAACCGGTACGGATTTTGTTAAAAAA
>JBBRDU010000084.1:0-13263 GCA_038203615.1 Chthoniobacterales bacterium | reverse complement strand
GGAGACGGTCGACTACGACGCGCTCCAGAAGCAGGCGGAGGAAAGCCGCCCGGTCATGATCACGGCAGGCGCATCAGCTTACCCGCGCGTGTTCGATTTCCCGAGGCTCCGCCAGATTGCGGATTCCGTCGGGGCGCTCCTCTTCATCGACATGGCTCACATCGCCGGTCTGGTGGCGGGCGGCCAGCATCCCAGTCCGGTGCCGCATGCACATTTTGTCACGACAACGACGCACAAGAGTTTGCGCGGTCCACGCGGTGGGATTGTGCTGTGCCAGGAAAAGTTCGCCAAACAGATTGACTCGATGGTTTTCCCCGGCATCCAGGGCGGGCCTCTCATGCACGTGATCGCAGCCAAGGCCGTCTGTTTCCACGAAGCGTTGCAGCCGAAGTTCCGCGATTACCAGCGCCAGGTGGTGCTCAACGCCAAAGCACTGGCGGCCGGCCTGGCCAAGCACGGGTTCCGGATCGTGTCGGGCGGGACCGACAATCATTTGATGCTCGTCGATTTGCGACCAAAGGAGATCAACGGCAAACAGGCCCAGGAAGTTCTCGACCGGGCCGGGATCACCATCAACAAGAACGCCATTCCCTTTGACACTTATCCCATTTTCAAACCGGGCGGCATTCGGGTCGGCACACCGGCCGTGACGACGCGAGGCATGCGCGAAGAAGAGATGCTGGAAGTATCGGACCTGATGACGGAAGCGCTCGACCGGCGAGAAGACGCGGATGGCCTGGAGCGCGTGCGCGGCAAAGTGCGTGAGCTCATGCGGCGATTCCCCTTGCCGAATTAAGGCCGGGCGCCGGGCGCGGCAGCCTAACGATCGAGGACTTCGCGCACTTTCTGCGCGAGTGCCTGCATGCTGAAGGGCTTGGGCAAGAAATCACAGGGAGTGCTCGGGTCGTGATCGGCTTCCAGGTTTTCGCCGTTGCCTGAAGTCATAATAATCTTAAGATCGCGATTTCGTTTAGTCAGTCGCCGCACCAATTCCGTCCCGTCCATGCGCGGCATATCCATGTCGGTCAGGACCAGGTCGATGGTGCCATCTCGGCGGTCGTTCAGAGCCTTCTCGGCTTCCTCTCCGTGCTCGGCCCGAATCACTTCGTAGCCTAACTTGCGCAACAAACATTCGAACAAATTTCCCACGGACGGTTCATCTTCCACCACCAGTAATGTCTCGCGCCCCCTCGGCAGGGCTCCATTTACCCGCGGTGTGACCGCCTCCTCGACGGCGGCGGCAAGCCGTGGCAAGAAGATGGTAAAGCGCGTCCCTTTTCCCGCCTGGCTCTGACAAACAATCCATCCGTCGCTTTGTTGCACAATGGCGCTGCACGTAGCCAGACCAAGGCCGGTCCCCTGACCCGGCCGCTTCGTCGTGAAAAAGGGTTCAAACACTCGTGCCATCAATTCGGGCGAAATTCCGCAACCTGTGTCCCGGACAGAGAGCGAGACAAACTCAGTTGTGTCCACGTCGCGCTTAATGTCCTCGGCCCGGAGCGAGACGTTCTCCGTCGCAATTTCGATTTCACCCGTGTGTTGGATCGAGTCGCGCCCGTTGATCACCAAATTCAGGAGCAACTGTTCGATCTGACCCACGTCCGCGCGAACCGTGCCCAGATCCGGCGCGAGCGACTTGCGAAGAGTGATGCGTCCGCCCACGGCCTGGGCCAGCATCTTTGCCGCGGTGTGCACGACCTTGTTCAGGCTCAACGCCACCGGGGTGGTGGGCTGCGGCCGGCTGAAGCTGAGCAGCTGTTTGCTCAGGGCTCCGGCGCGCTCCGAGGCCCGCAGGATCTCCGCGATGGGGCTGCCCTCACGCTCGTCCTCGGGCAGCTGTTGGAACAAGAGCATCCCGTAGCCCATGATTGTGGTCAGGATGTTATTGAAATCATGCGCGATACCGCCGGCGATTTGACCGAGCGCTTCCATCTTTTGCGCCTGCAGCAATTGTTCGTTGGTCCGCTTCAGCGTTTCCGCGGTTTCACGATGCTCGTCCACTTCGCGGCGCAAGCTCGTGTTGGCCTGCTGCAGCGCGACCGTCCGTTCCTGGACATGCCGCTCCAGTTCATCACGGGAATGGAGCAGGATCTGTTCGGCGCGCTTTCGTTCCGTGATATCGGTGGAAATGCCACAGAGCGCGTAGGGCGCGCCTTGCGCGTCGCGCAGGGCGAACCGGATGGAGAGAAAGGTGTGCTGCTGCCCATCGCTTTGCGGGGCCACTTCCTCGAACTGGACAGGTTCGTTGCTGGCCAGTGCTTCCAGGTCGTTCGCCCGGTAAACATCCGCAAATTCCGCCGAGAAAAAGGCGTGCGCATCCCGACCAAGTAACGCGTCCCGCTTTAACCCCAACACCTTCTCGAATTGCGGGTTCACCATGATAAAGCGGCCACGCAGGTCCTTCATGAAAACAACCGACGACGTGTTATCAAGAATCGATTGGAGGCGAGCCTCGCTTTCCCGGAGGGCGCGGGTGCGGCTGGTTAACAACGCGCTGGCGGCTTGCAACTGCTCATTAACGTGCCCAATCTCATCTTTCGCCGCGTCGTTATCCTGCAAAGGAAGCTCGGCCGCGAGGCGTTCGGCGTTGTCTCCGATCCACTGGATTCGGCGGACGGTCGAGCGGCTCAAGAGCAGGACGAGCGCAAACCCCCCGCCGATGCCCAGCGCCGCCGTCGCCGCTGTCGCTGCCAAATTGATATCCCGGAGTTGTTCCAGACGCGTGCTCCTTTGCGCGTGCACGATCAGCTCCTCGCTTTCCATCATCAGCAAGGCGTCGCGTATCTCTTCCGTTTTGTGTTGGCCCTGCAAAACCAATGCGACCAGCCGGGGATCAGATGAAGGGAAACCCTGCGTCGCGGCCGCCACGACTTGCTCGCTCACCTCATACCGGACCTCCAGCAGGCTCCGAACATTCGCGAGCCGCGCTTGCTGGGAGGGATTATCGGCCACCCGTTTAGCGAGTTTGGCCAGGGCGTTTGCCACTTCCTCCCGGGCAGCGTCCATCGCCTTCAAGAATTCATCACTCCGCGTCAGGGCGAAGCCCCGCGCGGAGGATCCGCTGGTCACAATTTCAGTGAGTGCCCGGCTGAGTTCATTTCGAACTTCGATCGTATGTTCGATGCGGGCCTGGGCATTCCGTTCCGCCGCCGACAATCCGTAGAGCGCGGCAAATCCGACGAGCAAAGAGATGCTCGGCAAAATCGCCACGACGAGCCCTTTGCGCGCCAGCCTAAGATCGTTCCAATAGCCTGAGGTCATCCCAACCGCTCCCAGAAGACGGCGAGCAGCAGAAAGGCAGATCAGCGAGAAACATGCCGCCGGCGTCCCAGCCCCAACGCCTCCAGCCCCCCTCCCGCATTTTACTCTTACCTCCCGCGCCCTGATCTGTGTAATCTGCGCTGTAATGGAGCAAACGGCCGATGCATCGCAGTTGAACCCGCTGCGCGAGGGTTTGTCCACTCGCGCCATTCCGCAACCCTGCACCGTCGTCATCTTCGGGGCCACCGGCGACCTAACCCCTCGCAAGCTGGTCCCCGCCCTCTACAACCTCTCCGCTGACGGAGAGCTGCCTCCGGCCGTGGCCGTGGTCGGCTTCGCCCGCCGCCCCAAGACAGACGACGAATTCCGCAAGGAAATGGAGGAAGCCACCCGCCAGTTCTCCCGCCAGAGCGTGCGCGATGAAATCTGGAACACGTTTGCGCAGTCCCTCTGCTATCATCAAAGTGAATTCGCGGACGAAGCCGGATACAAAGGCCTGGCCGAACGCCTGGCCAGGATCGATTCGGAAAGGGGCACCCGCGGGAACCGACTTTTTTATCTGGCGGTTGCTCCTGATCAGTTTGATCCAATCCTGAAACACCTCAAGGCCGTCGGCTTGAACGAGGCGCGCGAAGGCAGTTGGTCACGCGTCATCGTGGAAAAACCATTCGGCACCGATCTCGCTTCCGCCCGCGAATTGAATCGGGTCGTGCGCAACTCCTTTTCGGAAGATCAGACCTATCGGATCGATCATTTCCTGGGCAAGGAAACTGCCCAGAACATTCTGGTTCTGCGCTTTGCCAACGCCATTTTCGAGCCGCTCTGGAACACGCGTTACATCGATCATATTCAGATCACGGCCGCCGAAACCCTCGGGGTAGAAGGACGAGCCGGTTACTACGAAGGCTCGGGCGCCTTGCGTGACATGGTCCAGAATCATCTCCTCCAACTCTTATGCCTTATCGGCATGGAACCGCCTACCGACCTGAGCGCGCACGCCATCCGCGATGAGAAAGTCAAGGTCGTGCGTTCGCTCCGTCGCATGATCGGGCCGGAAGTGCCGGCCAGCGCCGTGCGCGGTCAGTACGCCGCCGGTGCCATCGGTGGCCAGCCCGTGGCCGGTTATCGCGAGGAAAAGAACGTCGACCCGAAGTCGATGACCGAAACGTTCGTCGCGCTTCGCCTCAAGATCGATAACTGGCGCTTTGCCGACATGCCGGTCTATCTGCGCGTGGGCAAGCGCCTGCCCAAGTCGGGCACGGAAATTTCCGTTCACTTTAAAAGGGCGCCCGGAGTCCTCTTTAATAAAGAGTCCGTCGCGCTCGACCAGAATGTCCTGGTCGTCCGCATTCAACCGGACGAGGGAATTTCATTGCGCATGCAGGCCAAGATTCCAGGGACCAGTCTGCGTATTGAGCCGGTCAAAATGGATTTCCATTACGGCACCTCCTTCGGCAAGGCGAGCCCGGAAGCCTACGAACGGCTGCTGCTCGATGCCATGAGCGGAGACGCCACGCTCTTTGCCCGCCGCGACGAAGTCGAGGAAGCCTGGGCTTTCATCGATCCCATCGAGGAAGCGTGGCATGCCGGGAAGGACGCGCCCGAATTGCATTTCTATCCGGCCGGCGCCTGGGGGCCGGAAGCCGCCGATGAACTGCTCGCCCGGGATGGGCGCACCTGGAGAAGGTTGTGAAACGGAGCTGATGCCCGCGACGGTTGAAACTTTCTCGCCCGGTCTTCCCGTCGAAGTCGGAAAAATCGACAAGGAGCTGAAGAAGCTTTGGGACCAAAACGAGGGCGCCACCCGCGCATCGCTCATCAATCTAGCCGTCTACAGCGAAGCGCCCGATTCGCTTCCGGCCAACACTAAATTAATTTCGGACCTGACCCGGAGTCTGGCCTGCCGCGCCATCGTCATCGCCGCGGATCCGGGCCCGAAGGAAAATCGCGTCGAAGCCTGGATCAGCGCGCACTGCCACATCACCCGCGCCGGCAGCAAACAAATTTGTTCGGAGCAACTCTCTTTCCGACTGGAAGGCCCCTGCACGAGCCGCCTGCCTAATATCGTCTTCTCGCAACTCGACTCCGATCTCCCCTTCTACCTCTGGTGGCAGGGGGAGCTTCACGATCCGATCGACCCGCAACTCTGGGCCTGGGTCGATCGTCTCATTTACGACAGCCAGACCTGGAAAGATTTTCCCCGGCAATTGCAGTTGCTCGAGTCCGCCCAGCAGCAGGCCCGCCAGCGCGTCGTCCTGTGCGATTTGAATTGGACGCGTCTCGATAAAGTTCGAATCGCGCTCGCTCAATTCTTCGATCACCCCGCTTCGCACCATCGTTTGCAGTCCATTCGGACGGGAGAGATCGTCTTCGCACCGGACTTCCGCTCGACCGCGTTGCTCCTGGCGGGTTGGCTGGCCGCGCAATTGCATTGGCACGTTGAAGGAAAAGAAAGCGCGGGCCGACTCAGTTTCCGGGACGCGCGGGATGAGCGCGTCCAATTGCAGCTGAAGGAAGAACCCGGCGAGCCGGTTGGTAAAATCACCCTGGTTTCCAACGAGGTGGATTTCGAGGTCATTCACCGGCAGGATGCCGATCTGCTGGAGGTTTCGCGCGGAAAGACCGGCGAACCTCGCAGCCGTCAAGTCATGCCCGCCAGCAGTGGTGAGATCGTGCACCTCATGTCCGACGAATTGATGCGGGGCGGACCGCACAAGGTTTATCTCCGAGCCATTCAGTGCATGCGCGCCCTTTTGTAGCCACCGCTCCCGGTGCGGGGCAAAGGGCCCGTAAACCACTGCCCGGAAGGTGCCATCCGCTCCGGATCAAGGGCTCAAACCGGCCTCCGGACACCTGAGAATTTCAGTTTCCACCTCTTCGTGTATGACTTTTGCTTTCACGAAAGGTAATGCCAGACAGGGATTTCTTTGCCTTTTGTACATCCCTTAGTCGACCAGAGCTCCGCACGATCGGCGAATTGTCCTGGGTCCGGCACCTGACTGAGGGGGAAGTCCTCTACCGCCCGGGCGATCTCGGGAACGCTCTGTTCATCGTCAATCGCGGCGAAATTGAAGTCGTTTCCCATGCCCCTGGGGCGCACCCCCTCCGATTGGCCCGCGGCCAGGTCGTGGGCGACGTCGAAGCCTTCGCCGAATTGCCCCGAACCCACACGGTCAGGTCGGCCGACGGCGCCAGCCTGCAATGCTTCCCCCGCGCGAATTTTCACCAGTTGGTCCGCGCCGTTCCATCGTTCTTTTGTTATCTCTGCGAACAGATGGCCTTTCGCGTCCTGCAGGCCGACGACCAAGCCAAAAATCTGGACCAGCACGCCCCTCTCAGCGGACGCATCTCTCATTTCGATTTGACCACGGTCCACCAAACAATCGCCAACGCCGGCCAGACCGGCCAGCTCAGCATCAAGGATGAGCAGGCCGAAACCATCGGGGCCTTCTATTTCGAAAGCGGGCGCCCGTCCGCCGGGCAATTTCAACATCTCACCGGCGAAGAAGCGTTTTGGCAACTCTTCCTCAACGAAGCCTTGTCGGGTACCTTCTCCTTCTCCGTGGGCGAACGCCCCATGACGAACTGGATTGAGTCGGGCCAAATCGTGCGCAACACCGGCGACATGTTGATCGCGGCCCTTCAATTCCGCGACGAGTTGAACGCTTTGAAACAGGAAATCCAACCGCACTCCGGAGCCAAGTTGACCCCCACCAGACAGGAATTGCATTGGAACGGCGGCGCGCCCGAAGAATTGCGCCCCATCGCCGATCGTGTCTGGGGCCTGGTCAAAAGCAAGCCGCTCAGCATCGGCGAAGTCTACCGGCAATGCTCCGTTTGCGAGCTGAAGATTTACCAGGTGGTCAACCACTTATTGACGCATGAGCAGATCGCTTTCGGCTAGGCCTTCGCACCTCATTTTGCCGGCAGTAGCCTCTTTCGCACAGGTTCTGCTTGCCCCCTTGGTATGCTGGAACAAACCGTCAGGCGCACCTCCCTTGTTTTGATTGGCTGTCTCCTGCTGCCCTCCTGCGCTCACTTCACGCAAAGTGGCCGGCAGCAGTTGGCCTATGCCAAATACGTCAGGAAGCAAAGCCACAACCGGGTCCGGCAGCAGACGAAATTCAAAAAGACGCGAATGCCGACCGCCCCGATGCCGTCCGACCCGACCGTCACTTCCGGAACAAGCGAGTCGCCCCAGTCCGTTACCTCCGGACAATCCCAATCCCAAGGCGAGTCCCGGTAGTTCGTTAGGCTTTCCGCTCGACCGGAATCGGTTTCCCGTCGGCGTCTACCGCCACGTAAGTGAAGACCGCGCGTGTCACGCGGACGGTCTCGCCCGTGCGATAACGGTGGACCCAGGCTTCCACCGGAATAGTCATGGAAGTGCGCCCGATCTTTTCTACTCTGGCATAACAAGCCACCGTGTCTCCGACTCGCACGGGTTGAAGGAAAGACATCGCTTCCAACGCCACCGTCACCACCCGGCACTTCGCCGTCTTGGTCGCCAAAATGCCACTGCCTAGGTCCATCTGCGACATCAACCAACCTCCGAACACGTCCCCGCTCGGGTTCGTGTCTTTGGGCATGGCAATCGTCTGAATGACCAGTTCGCCGAAAGGCTCGTCCGCGCTACTCATGGACGCGCATCATACCACAACGCGACTGTAGGGGAAGCGGCCCCGCTTTCATTTACAGGATCAACATGCAATCGCCGTAACTGAAAAAACGATACTTCTCCCGGATCGCTTCTTTGTAGGCGCGCAAAATAAACTCACGGCCGGCCAAAGCGCTCACCAGCATCAGCAGGGTCGACCGCGGCAAATGAAAATTCGTGAGCATCACGTCGACCGCCTGAAACTCGTAGGGCGGATAAATGAAAAGGTCGGTCCATCCACTCCGCGCCGTTGCCTCACGCCCCGCGGTCCGGGCCGATTCCAACACGCGCGTACTAGTCGTTCCCACGGCGATAACGCGTTGCGCCTCATTCACTTTGTGCGCCGTTGCGGCGGAGATCTCGAAGCGCTCCGCATGCATGTGATGCTCTTTCAGATCCTCCACCTGAACCGGCTGAAACGTTCCCAGACCGACATGCAACGTGACAAAGGCATGCGGGATTTCACACAGGATTTCTGGTGTAAAATGCAAGCCGGCCGTCGGCGCTGCCACGGCGCCTGGATGTTGCGCAAAGATCGTCTGGTAACGCGCTTCGTCTTCCGCATCGCTCAGACGCCCAAGGTAGGGAGGCAACGGCACGATGCCGCCAGCATAAACATCAATGTCGCGCTCCAGTTCGATGATCCGCTCGCCCGTCGCCGTCACCTCACTGACCCGCGCCTCGGTCTGGCCGATCATGGTCCGAGCGCCCAGCCGCATTTTTCGTCCCGGCTTGACCAGACATTTCCAGCGACCCGCCCCCAGCTTTTCCAGGAAGAGGAACTCGATCCTGCCATCGTCCGAAAATTTCCGGGCCGGCACCACCCGGGTGTCATTCAAAACAAAAAGGTCGCCGGGTTGCGTGAATCGGGTGACCTCGGAGAAGGCCCGATGCTCGATCGTTTCGCTATCGCGATGCAAAACCATCAGGCGGGAGGCATCGCGCCGAGGCAGGGGCCGCTGCGCAATGAAGCCGGGCGGCAGATCATAATCGTAATCGCTTAATCGGGAACTCATCGGGTCATCATCAAAGCAATTGCGGATCAGCGCAAAACTTCCCATGATTCGTTGCATGCAATTTCGCCCCGCGCTTGATCTGGTTGTCTCCGCTCTGGAAGAAATACGCGAGCACTCGGATGACCGGCCCACGGCTTCGCGCCAGACCTTGGACTCCCTCTGGCAGATGCGTCAGACCGGCCGCGATCCGGGCCGAGCCGATTCCTTGCACACTCTGCAAAAGCGCGTGAGTGTTTGCGCTCTCTGCCCTCACCTGGCGAGCTCGCGCACCCAAACCGTCTTCGGCGTGGGCAATCCGGAGGCCGATCTGATGTTTATCGGCGAAGCGCCCGGCGCCGATGAAGATGCACAAGGCGAACCGTTCGTCGGCCGGGCCGGTCAATTATTGACCAGGATCATCGCTGCCATGGGGTTTTCGCGCGACGACGTTTACATCGCCAATATCCTGAAGTGCCGGCCCGACACCCCGGGCGCTTCCAGCGGCAACCGGCCGCCCACCCCGGTCGAGATGCAGACCTGCCTGCCTTACCTGGCTGAACAAATCGCCCTGATAAAACCGAAGGTGCTGGTCGCGCTCGGAGCGACCGCCGTGGAGGGCCTGCTCGGGCGTCGCGGGACCATGCGCGATTTACGGGGCACCTGGCATTCCCACCAGGACACGCCTCTCCTGATTACGTATCACCCGTCGTATCTTCTCCGCAATCAATCACCCTCCGAGAAGCGCAAGGTGTGGGAAGACATGTTGCAGGTGCTGGAACGCCTCGAGCAGCCGATTACAGAAAAGCAGCGCAATTACTTTCGCTAATATTGGTAGGGACGCCGCGCTGCGGCGTCCACTCCGCGCGCCCACTCTTGGAAAACTCGTTAGCCCATTTCGCATCAATGTCGGCTCGACAGAGTCTCGCCCCACCGGCAAGGCAGCCCCGCCGCGCGGTCCCTACCCCATACTCTTGCGAAACATCTCCGCCAACACGCGACGTGATCCCAGCGTAATGGCCGCGGATGCCAGCATGCCGCGCACTTCGCGACGCGGAACTTTCACCTTTTCCTGAAGGGCTCTCGCCCCGGCCGTGCGCAGCCGCGCAATGGTTCGCGCTCCAATCAGCGCGGGCAGCGCCGTAGCGGCACGAACCCGACGGTCCTCAATGGCTCCGACATACTTCATGCCCGCCTCAAGTCCCCGCCCCGCCTGGCCCACCCATTTCTCGAAGATCGGATTGAAGACGACCGGATGAGCCAATATGTCAGACGGGGTCAAGCCGATTGCCGCTAACTCGTCGGCCGGAAAATAACAGCGGCCGGCGCGCAGATCTCCATGAGCGTCGCGCAGAATATTGATGAGCTGCAGGCCCACGCCGTATGCCTTCCCCAGCGTCTGCATGTCCTGCTTGGGCAGCGTCGCAAAATTCTCGATATGGCGAAAACAGAGTTCCGTCCAGAACTCTCCCACGCAGCCGGCAATCAGGTAGGCGTATTCTTCCAGCTCCCCGGCGGAAGCAAGCGCGCGCAGACTGATCGGATCGGCGAATCTCTCCAGGTCGAGCTCCTGCGCCCGCGTGATTTTGGCCAGGACCACACGAATCTCCGCGCGGTCTGCCTCATCCAGTTCGCTTAATCGGCTCAAACATTCAGGCAGGAGCAGGATCAGGTTCCGTTCTGCTTCATTCTCTTGCAGCGGAGCGAAGGAGTGCTGCAGCGCTGCCATTTGTTCCGGGCCCTCGCCGGACTGGATCGCCCCTGCGAGTGCCGCCAGGGATTGCCGTCGAACCGACACCGGCACCTGCGCGCTGTCAGCCAGCGTGTCGGTCGCGCGCGCCAGCAAATAAGCCAACCCCACCGGTTTACGCAGCGAGCGCGGCAGTAAACGGATGGACAGATAAAAGGAGCGCGAGACCGAGCGCAAAAGTTCCCCCGTGAGCGGACCCTCCTCTGCTTTTGCCTTGGTCTGCATTTCTTATTGGGCTGGCCCGCGACCCGCGTTCTTCAATTCAATCCGGTCGCGCGCGGAGTTGCCCAGGCCGCCGTAACTGGCCGCTTCCACATAGGACGCCATCTGGCCGATAGGCGGCAGACTGCCGCGCGTTCGCCATTGCTCCAGTTTTTCCAATATCACCGAATCCACGGCGACCGGGTCTTTGCTCGCGTAAAGCGTGGCGTGATGTTCCGAATAAAGCGGCTGCGATTGCGGCCCGCCCGCATATTGGGCCACCAATCCATCCACCATATTGAGCACGACCTTCTGGCCAACCAGCGGGTTGCCATAAATCTCCGCGATGCTGGCGGCGCCAAAACCCCTCCCCTGTGCGAAACGTCTCCAGTTGTCGATGTTTGGGATCGTCATATTATAAAGGCAGCCGGCAATGCCATTCATCTCCGTGTTGCTCATGACGGGCACGTTAATGACCTTGGTCACCTCATTGGCCAGAATGCGCGAAAGGTGGCTGATGTTGCTCGTGTTTTCCGTGTCCGACAAGGGTTCGAGTCTTCCGAGGTCGCCATGGTATTCAAAATCTCCCCAGACCAGTGTGCCAAGAAGCGGAGCGGAAAGAACGGCCTTTGCATCATATCCTTCTTTGGGGGGAATCCCTTTCAACTGATACCCCTCCGCGCCAGGACGGTAGCCGGCTTCCTTGATTCCACTGAGAGACTTGTCCCACACGATGATGCCGCGCCGCGGGTGACCGGCCGCGACCAAGCCATCGACAATCGCGTCCACCACCTCCTTATGCGTCGTAAAAAGCTCGCCGCCGGCCGAGGAGATCTTGATGCCAACCTTGTCGTTAGGCGCGACCAGTGATCCCCAGGCTCTGGCCACATCCGGCTGGCCTGTGACCGACACGACCAGCCGGTCCACCATGGCGTGGACGGCTTTGGCGTCGGGATGAAAATTCGAAATCGCCTCCGGATTGTGGACAAAGTAGACTACCGACGGCGTCGGCCGGGGTCGCGGCTCCTGGGCATGGAGCGACACAATAGCGAAAAGAGAAACAAGAGTTACGTTGCGAATCAAAGGAATGAGTGGTGGAAACAGCAGTTTATGAACAAGGAGGGGAATCACAACCCGGTGGAATTAGAACCCATCCGGCATGTTTACGTTCACATTCCATTTTGTGCCCGTCTTTGTCCCTACTGCGCATTTTATAAAGATCACCTGGATCGCTCGCAAACAGAGCGATTTTGCGAGGCGCTCGTGGCCGAAATCGGTCTCCACGCCCAATCGTTGTCCGTCGTTCCTAAAACGATCTTTTTCGGGGGCGGAACACCAACCGCCTTGTCCACCTCGCAGTTGCAGACCGTCCTCCAGGGATTTCGCGCCGGCTTTGATTTGTCGGCCTTGCGCGAGTGGACGGTCGAAGCCAACCCGGGCAGCGTCTCCGCGCGAAAGGCTGCGCTCCTCCGCGAACTCGGTGTGACCCGCATCAGTCTCGGGGTGCAATCCTGGGACGACGGTTTACTCAAGGTGTTGGGACGAGAGCACAACGCGCAGCAGGCCGAAGCTTCATTCCAAATCCTGCGCGCTGCGGCTTTCCCGAGTATCAGCATCGACCTCATGTTTGGCTTGCCTGACCAGACGCTTGCGCAATGGCGCGCCACCCTCGAGAAGACGATCAGCCTGACGCCGGATCATATTTCCGCCTACTGCCTCACCTACGAGGAAGATACTGATTTTTTCCTGCGCCATGCCCGGGGCGAACTCCGTTCCGACAACGACGCCGACGCGCAGTTTTTCGAGATCGCCATGGAACTGCTGGAAGCGGCTGGCTATCAGCAATACGAAATTTCCAATTATGCTCGCCCTGGCTTCGCCTCGCTGCACAACGACGGTTATTGGAGAGGCGCCGATTATCTTGGTCTCGGTCCCAGCGCCTTCTCCACGGTCGGGATGTGTCGCTGGCAAAATATCGCTGATTACCGCGCCTACGCAGAGCGCGTCTTGTCCAGCCGCTCCCCCATCAACTCCACGGAAGAACTAACCGACGCCATCAAACGCTCCGAGAAAATCGCGCTGTCGCTTCGCACCAACGATGGAATTTCGGCTGACGTTCTCCAGCAGGAGTCGAACAAAGCGCGGGAGTTTCTCGATCTCGGCCTGCTCCACGAAGTCAACGGCCACCTCGTTCTGACGCGCGCCGGCAAATCACTCGCAGACACCGTGGCCGAAGCCTTCATCTAGGGTAGGGACGGCGCGCTGCGCCGTCCACTCCGCGCGCAATCCACCCGCCCACCACGCCTTTATTCCCCGTCCACTCCGCGCGGGTGCCAACGCGCCCGTCTCCATTCTTCTGTAGGGGACCTGCCTTCCAAGGGACGCTGACAGCTTCCCCTACA
>JBBRDU010000083.1:0-13264 GCA_038203615.1 Chthoniobacterales bacterium | reverse complement strand
GTTGGCACGCCGCGCGGCGGCGACCACCCCGCGGGCGCAGCAAGTCCCCGGGCGGCGCGGACGCCGCCCCGCGGCGTCCCTACCAGCGAGGTTTAGCGGGCCGCATAATGCAGTTGAGTGTGGGATGTTGCGAGGTGAAGGTTGAATCCGGATGGCTGCGCAAGAGCGAGGATTGGAATTTAAAGTCGGGGCGTTCGTCTTTGTTGGGCTGGCTCTGCTAGCCGCCCTGGTTGTGCAGTTCGGCCGCATCGGGGAAGGATTCAAAACGTATTATCCACTGACCGTCCGGTTCGGGGATGCAAGCGGCCTTCTCAAGGGCTCGGACGTGTTGCTGGCCGGGGCGAAGATCGGCCGCGTCTCGGGCGGTCCGCGGCTGGTGCGCGAAGGCAACGGTGTGGAGGTTCCTCTGCGCATTTATGATTACGTCAAGATTCCGGCCGGCAGCAAATTCAGCGTGGGCAGCTCGGGCTTGTTAGGCGACCGTTTCGTTAATGTGGCCATGCCGCCCGGCAGGCCGACGTCTTTTGTGGCGAAGAATGCCACTCTGGATGGAACGCGCGAGACCGGCATGGACGATCTGACGCGGGAAGGCGGAGCTCTCGTGGGCGACCTCCGCGCCACCGTGCAGAACATCAACACGACCATTACGCGGCTCAATCAGGATGCCTTGTCCCAAGGCAACATGCAGAATTTGAAGGGGACGTTTGATCACTTGAACGAGGCGACCGCCTCACTCAGTGAATCGAGCAAAAAGCTCGATGGCGTCATCCAGAAAGCCGATGGCGCGATGTCCTCGATGGGCCAGGACGCGGATGATCTCCAGCTCGTCATCGCCGATGCGCGCAAGACCGTGCAATCGGCCACCCATGTATTCCGGGAGGCACGGGAAGGGAAAGGTTTACTCCCCTCGCTTTTGAGCAATCAGGACCTGGCGAACGATCTTCGTGCCTTAATCTCCAACCTTCGAGCACACGGTGTGCTCTTCTATCGCGATAGTGCTGCCAAGATGGACAAGGCTCGTGAACCACAAAATCCGGAACGCCGGCCGACCGGAGGACGTCGATGACGCCGCTTTTCACCGTTAACCTGCTGCGGATCCTCTTTGTCGCGTTCTGCGCAGCGGTCGGCGCGAATATTGCCCTCTCTGTCCTGGGCAATCTCTGGCCGGGCCTGGTGCTCGGGCTCGTCATGGGATTGGTCGTGGTGCTGATTGACCGGTTGCTCAAGGGCTTGTCCTTGCGCGCTTTTTCTTCGGCCACCTTCGGGCTGTTGCTCGGAATGCTTTTTGCCAATTTGCTCTTTGCCTCGGACGTCCTGCATTTTCAATCCGAGACGACTCAATGGGTCACGCGGCTCGTGGTTTATTCCACTTTCGCCTATCTCGGCATGATGCTGGCCATGCGGAGCAACCGCGATGAGTTCTCGCTCATCATTCCCTACGTCCGTTTTACGCGGGAGACCACGCAGCATGAGCCGCTGGTGGTGGATACCAACGTCATCATCGACGGACGCATCGCGGATCTTTGCGCGACCGGCTTCCTCAGCCGCGCCTTGATTGTCCCGCGCTTTGTCCTCGGGGAATTGCAGGCGCTGGCGGATTCGCGCGACCCGATCAAGCGCGAGCGTGGCCGGCGCGGCTTGGAGATTCTGAACCAGCTGCAAGGTTCCCGGGACATTGAGTTGACCATTCATGAAAGCACGGCGGAAGAGCGGGCGGGAGAAGTGGATGCGCGCCTCGTGCGTACCGCCAAAGTCCTGCAGGCGCGTTTGCTCACGAACGACAATGCACTCTGCCAGGTGGCTCGTCTCCAGCAAGTGCCCGCCCTCAGCCTGAATGATCTGGCCCGGGCCCTCCGCCCGGTCGTGGTCGTGGGCGATGAAATTGAACTCAATCTGGTCAAGGAAGGTCGGGAGCAACACCAGGCTGTCGGCTACCTTCCGGATGGCACCATGATCGTGGTGAATCATGCGCGCCCTTACCTTGGAAAAACCAAGCCGGTCGTCGTGTCGAGCGCTCTCCAGACTAGCGGCGGCCGCCTCATTTTCGCCGAGCTCAAAGCCAACGGACAAACCCACGCCGCGTAAGTTCAGCCGGTTCATCTCTGAGCATGCGGATCCGGAAACTTTTGAAATTTTTTCTGCCCTACGGGGTGGTGGAGATATTGCGGAATCGGAGGAAGCTGCGCGAGCTGGGGCGCCCATTGAAACCGGCGGAATGGTTTCGGAGCGACTGGCTCATCTATGAAGCGGAGCAGACGGGGCTGGATTTGTTTCCTCCGGGTCTGGCCGCTCAGATCAGGCATGTGGTCGATGTCGGAGCCAATACCGGCCAATGGTCGACCATGATGCTGGACTGTCTCACGCCGGAGAGTCTCACGATGATAGAGCCTGGCCCGGCCGCGTTTGCGGCTTTGCGCGGACGCTTTGGCGGCGATCCGCGGATCCGGTTGCACAATGTCGCGATGGGCGCTGCAGAAGGCACCGTCCAGTTGAAAATCACGCGCGACACCACCGGGGCTTCGGTGCTTCAGCCGAAAGAGGAGATGCGGACTTTGATTGGGAGCAATTGGACGGTGACGTCGGAAGTGGAAGTCCGCCTGACCACGCTCGATCATTTGCTCGCGGACCTGCCGGAGGTTTCGTTGTTGAAGATCGATGTGCAAGGGTATGAGCAGGCTGTGCTGGCAGGTGGCCGGGCGACGCTGGCCAGGACGAAATTCCTGTTGGTGGAATTGAATTACATGCCGCAGTACGAAGGAGGCTCGTGGCTCGGGCAACTGCATGAAACATTGACGCGGGACCACGGTTTTTTTCTGGCCAACGCGTCGAAGCCGCTCTGTTTGAACGGGCGGGCCTCGATGTGCGACGGGCTCTACGTGAATCCGGCCATGGTCCGCGAATGGGTGAAGCCGGATTTCGTCTGAAGGCGAAATGGCGCCCGAACAACCTTTGCGCGAATTCGCCGTGAGTGGTGGAACGGCCTCTCCGAGGGCGTTGCTAAGGGGGAAGCGCCAACGGCGCCCATTAATATACAAGCTGACCAACCCACGAAATAATCTGGGTTTCCCAGCCCCATCAACCTAGTTTTCAGCTGGCATGAAAGCCGTCGCCGTGCTTGCGCTCCTCGCCCTCACCGGCGTCTGTTCGGCCGGGCCGGCGCAGCCCACCCCGGATCACTGGCTTTTTTCCTGGCTGATGCGCGATGGTTCCTACCGCTTCATCGTGATTCGGGAAACGGAACGGCCCGCCTTCCTGAACGGATTTAGGCCATCCTTTCCCGGCCATGGGAATGTCGCGCAAGCCACCGCTCAATTGCGCGCGCTGCCGGCCCGCGCGGTCGTGGGCTGGGGGGATGCCATCTGCGTCGGGTTGATCTATCCGCCCAAGGATGTCATGCGCCCGATTGAGCGGTGCGCCTCCGATCACAAAATTAATCTGATCATTCTTCCCGGGCGGTGCGAAGGGCATTGAAGGCCTCGCTTCCACCGGGCGAATCCGATCCTTTTAACGCAAGCCCACGGCCGATCGCACCCGCGCCATGACCTGATCGGCCACGGCATTTGCGCGCTCGGCCCCACGCGCCAGGACCTGATCGACATAAGATGGGTCGGACAGGATCTCCTCCCGTCGGTTCCGCATCGGCGCGAAGTAAGTCCACAGTTTCTCGAACAGCTGCTTTTTGAAATCGCCGTAGCCGGTGCCTCCCTTTTTGAAGCAATTGCGCATTTCAGCCAGTTCGCCTTCGCTGGCGAAGAGCGAATAGAGCTGGACGATAATCGACTGAGCTGGGTCTTTGGGCGCTTCCACCGGAGTGGAGTCGGTCACGATGCTCATGACCCGTTTCCGCGTTTCCTTTTCTTGGCCGAAGATGTCGATCGTATTCCCGTAGCTCTTGCTCATCTTTTGCCCATCGAGGCCGGGCACCGTTTCGGTGGCGGCATGGATCCGGGGTTCAGGCAGCTTGAACACTTCGCCGTAGAGCTCGTTTATTTTCACAGCCAGATCGCGCGTGATTTCAATGTGCTGCTTCTGGTCTTTCCCGACCGGCACCACGTCGCTGTCGTAGATCAGGATATCGGCGGCCATCAAGACCGGGTAACTAAACAGGCCGACGGACGCGGCCATGCCGCGAGCCAGTTTGTCTTTATAAGAATGAGCGCGTTCCAGCAGTCCCATGGGAGCGACTGTGGAAAGAATCCAGGCCAGCTCGGTCACTTGCGGCACATCCGTCTGCAGAAAAAGCGCCCCGCGCTCGGGGTCCAGCCCGCAGGCCAGAAAGTCGACGGCCACCCGGCGACTGTTTTCACGCAGGGTCTGCGGGTCTCGTACGCTGGTAAGCGCATGATAATTGGCGATGAAATAGAAAGCCTCGCCCTGGGCCTGGAGGCCGATGGCGGGGCCCATCATGCCGAAATAGTTGCCGATGTGGAGGACCCCGCTGGGTTGAATGCCGGATAGAATTCTCATCAGATGTCAGCGGTAAGATTTCAGATTTCAGAATGAAAGCGAATCGGGCGAGTCAAAATTCCGACGGCCCGTGAGCAATCTGCGATTTCGCTCGCTTTCTGCTCGCTAAATTTTGGGGCAACCGCTAGATAAAACGCGCCATGGCCGCCCCGACCAAACCAGTTTCCGTAGTGACAGGTGGCGCCGGCTTTCTGGGGTCGCATTTAACGGATCGTTTGCTCAAGGAAGGCCATCGGGTGGTGGCGATTGATAACCTGATCACGGGAAACCTGGAGAATATCGGGCATCTGGCCGGCCACGAAGATTACCGCTTCATCAAGCACAACGTCTCCAATTTCATTTTTCTCCCAGAAGAAAAGATCGATTTCATTTTCCATTTCGCTTCGCCGGCCAGCCCGATCGATTACCTGGAACATCCCATTCCCACGCTGAAAGTGGGAGCCCTGGGCACTCACAATACCCTGGGCCTGGCCAAGGACAAAAAAGCGACCTTTATCCTGGCTTCCACCTCAGAGTGTTACGGAGATCCACTCGTGCATCCGCAAAAAGAGGATTACTGGGGCAACGTCAACCCGATCGGTCCGCGCGGCGTTTACGATGAGGCTAAGCGCTTCGCCGAAGCCATGACGATGGCCTACCATCGTTTTCATAAAGTCGATTCCAAGATCGTGCGGATCTTTAATACCTACGGGCCGCGCATGCGTCTGCGCGATGGCCGGGTCGTCCCCGCTTTCATCGGCCAGGCCCTCAGTGGCACTCCCTTGACCGTTTTTGGCGACGGCTCACAGACCCGGTCGTTCTGTTACGTTTCCGATCTGATCGATGGAATCTTCCGGCTGGCCCAGAGCGATTTCCACGAACCGGTCAACATCGGCAACCCACGCGAGATGACGATCAAGCAGTTTGGCGAGGAGATCATCCGCATCACTGGCACGAAATCGAAGATGGAATACCGACCGCTGCCCGAAGACGATCCCAAGGTCCGGCAGCCGGATATTACGCGCGCCCGCAAAGTTCTTGGTTGGGAGCCACGCGTCCATTTTGAGGAAGGCATCACCAAAACGATCGATTATTTCCGCGGCCGATTGGACCGGCTCGAAAAGTAATCTTGAATCGTTGAAGAGTTGGACGGTTACAGAGTAAGATCGCGCCTTACCTGAGGAACTCCCATGAAAACACTCCCCGCTCTTTCGGTTGTAATTTGCGCGCTCGGTCTGGCTACTTCGATTCAGGCGCAGGGAACCGCGGGCGCCTTTCAGGTGACCAAGATCACCAAGAATCTGATCACGACTCCGCAATTTTCCTACAGCGGGGCTCAGCAATATACGGCCAACCAGCGCGACCTGTGGCTCGAAGTGGAGGTGGAGTTTACCGCTACGGCGGAGTTCACCGACGAGGTCACTTTAAAATATTTCATCCTCGAGAATGGGAAGGTCCTGACGGGTGAAGTCACTCACATCAACGTGGCTGCCGGAAAAGGGAATCGGTCCGTCATGTATGTTTCTCCCCGGGTTCTGGCCCGCTACAACGCCAATCGGCCGGTCACCCCGACTTCCATTCAGAATATCGCGGTGCAAATCGTCCAGCAGGGCGCCATTAAAGACGAAAGCAGCCTGGCCCGCGCGGCGGCCCAATGGTACGCGGCCCTGCCGCAGGCGCCCGGATTTCTGTTAAACAAAAACGAAACGCCTTTTGCGGCCCTCTATTGGGGTCGCTACGAGCAAATCAAGCCTTCTGGTCGCTGATTCAGGAAACCAATGGCTGCCACCAATCGCATCATTAGCCTGACCCTCGGTTCCCAAAGTGTGGGGGTGGGTGAGTTCCACACTTTGCCTCATGGTGGCCTGGTCTTGCAGGACTATCGGTTGCGCGACGTCCTGACCGATGCGGCGGCGGAGGGGATGCGCTATGCCCAGGTCGGCGTGGCGCTGCGGGAAATGCTGGACGACATGCAAATCAAGTTTGGCCACGTCAATTATGCCGTGCCCGGACAATCGGTCTTTGCCCGGTTTGTCAAACTCCCGGCGGTGGAAGAGGAAAAGATCGAGCGAATCATCGCGTTTGAGGCGCAGCAGAACGTGCCGTTCCCCATCGACGAAGTGGTTTGGGATTATCAACTGGTGGGCGGCGGGACCGAGGAACAAATCCAGGTGGTGCTCGTGGCCATCAAATCCGATCTGCTCGACGAAATGAATGGAGCGGTGCAAGGAACGGGCCTGCGCACCTCGGTCGTCGATGTCGCGCCCATGTCTTTATATAATGCGTTTCGCTACAACTACAGTGATCTGAAAGACTGTTCGCTCCTGGTCGATATCGGGGCGCGCACCACCAATTTGCTTTTCATCGAGCCGGCCAAGGTCTTTTCCCGGAGCGTGCCCATCGGGGGTGGTTCCATCACCTCGGCCATCGCCCGCGAATTCGATGAGCCCTTCGCTGCCGCGGAATTGCGCAAAAAGCGCGATGGTTTTGTCAGTTTGGGCGGCGCCTATGCGGAGGCGTCCGACCCCGACGTGGCCCGGGTATCCAAGATTGTGCGCAGCACCATGACCCGGCTGCACGCTGAGCTCATGCGCTCGATCAGTCATTACCGCGCCCAACAGCAGGGAGCCGCCCCGGAACGCGTTTATCTGTGCGGGGCCAGCTCGAGCACGCCCTACATGCGCGAGTTTTTCCAGGAGAAACTGCAGGTGCCGGTCGAATTCTTTAACCCGCTGCGCAATGTCTCCGTCGCGGAATCGGGCCGGGTCCGCGAAATCTCGCAGTCGGCCCATTTGTTAGGGGAACTCGTCGGGCTGGCTCTGCGCGCGACCACTACCTGTCCGATGGAGCTGAACCTGCGTCCGGCCGCGGTGGTGCGACGCCAGGAGCTGGAGAAGCGGCGCCCTTATTTCATGGTCGCAGCCGCCTGCTTCATTCTGGCGCTTTTGGGCTGGGGAATTTATTACACCCGCGCCGCCCACGTCACGCAGCGCGCGACGGAGCGGTTACAGGAGAAGATCGATGTCATGCGCGTGGCGGAATCGCAGCTCGACAAGCTGAAGAAGCAGGTGGCCTCGGTGGATAGCCTCGCCACCCCTCTGATCGAGGCAGCCAACGACCGCAGTTTCTGGCTGGAGATTCTGGAGGATCTCAACACCCGCCTGCCCAAGGAAGACATCTGGATCACCGAGTTACTCCCGACATCGGGCGGAAAGCCGGTCGGCGTGGATGAAAAACGGATCGCCGAGCTGGCCCCCGCCACGCCCGCGGCGGCAGCGGCCGGGCTAGGTCGGCCAAACGCGGCGCGCCCGGGAGGCCCGGTCATCGACGGAATTTTCGTGCGCGGGCTCTACCTCTTCAACGCCAGGCAACAGGAATTGGTGGTCGACTATTTCAAGAGCCTGATCGGTTCTCCTCATTTTGCGATCGACCCGAACAATCAGGCTCGCGTGATCAAGCCCACCACGCCGAACAACACGGACTGGGCGTTTCCGTATGAGCTCCATCTGGATTTGAAAAAACCGATCAAATTGCCATGAACTGGTTCCAGCAAAATCGATGGCTCGGCACGTTTTTGATTGTGCTGGGAGTTTGCACCCTGGCCAGCGGGTATTTTCTGTTCAGCGCGAAAAGTGGTGCGGACGATGCGCTCTCTCGATTCAGTGAAGCGGCGACGGAACGCAATCGTCTGGAGCGGCTCGATCCGTTTCCGACGGAGGCGAACTACAAGAAGATGAAAGTTCATCTGGAGAATTACACCGCCTCCCTGGACAAACTGAAGGAAGACTTGAAAACGCGGGTGCTGCCTGCGCCGCCCATGGCGTCGAACGAGTTTCAATCCCGTCTGCGCCAGGCCATGGTGGCGGTGGCGGACAAGGGGCGGGCCAACCGGGTTAAGTTGCCGGACAATTTCGCCCTTGGCTTTGAGGAGTTCACCGCCGCTCTGCCCAACACGGCCGCGGCGCCGTTGCTCGGCCAGGAACTCGCCCAGGTGGAGATGCTGCTGAACATCCTGATCGACGCGCGCGTCGACGCTGTCACGGCGCTGGTGCGCGCGCCACTCGCGGAGGAGCGGGGCGCCGCTCCTGCTCCCGCTCCGAATACACCGGGCGCACGCAAGCCGGCTGCGCTGGCGGCCGGCGGGCCGAAGATGCTGGAGCGCGGCGTTATCGACATCACCTTTGCCTCATCGTCCAGTGCCGCGCGCAAAGTGCTGAATCAACTCGGCAGCTCGAGCCAGCAGTTTTACATTATCCGCACCTTGCACGTCCGGAACGACAAGGAAAAAGGCCCGATCCGCGAAGGAGCGCCCGCATCCGGATCCACGCCGGCGGCGGCCGTCGCGGCGACGCCGGCCAAGCCAGCCGCCGCGCTCAATTTCATCGTCGGTAACGAGCACATCGAAACCTCCGCCCGAATCGAGCTGATCCGGTTCACGTTTTAACGCCGCGATGATTGCTCAATCTCATAACGACAAAATTCCGGGGAGCGCGCGCGCCCCGCGTGCGCTTCCCAGCGATCGTCTAAGGCGCCAAGGTGATGCCCAATCTTCGGAGACCGGATCAGCTGAAAGGGTGGGGTCATAGATGGACTGGATGAAGGCTCATTACGACCGGGTGACCGTGATCGCAGCGGCGCTGTTGCTGCTGCTTTCGGCGGTGTCGATTTGGCGGAGTGCCGTTGGGTTTGGCGACAATTTCCTGACCGCTCAGGCCGCGCCGCCGCCGAAGAAACCGTCTCCTCCGGGCAAGGCCAACGACCTGGAGCTGGCCATCCAGAAAATTCAGGTGCCGTCGCAATGGACCTTTGGCGGCCGGTCCGGCTTGTTCGTGCCGGAGAAACATTTCATCGGGGCGAACGGTTTGCCGGCCACGCTCCAGACTACGCAGGTCCATCCCCCCGTGCCTAACGAATGGCTGGAGCAATTCAACCTGCCCATCGCGGATGCCGACGTGCTGACCCAGGACCCGGATGGCGATGGCTTCACCAACCTGGATGAATGGCAGGGCCACACCAACCCGATCGACAAGAATTCGCATCCCGATTACCTGACCAAGCTGAAGCTGAAGGCGTTCACGGAGGAGCCCTTCCGGCTCAAGTTCTCTTCGTGGGTGGGGGACACGTTCGCCATCAACACGATCGACCTGAAACAGCCAACCCTCTTCCTGAGAGTGGGCGACATTGTGACGGGCACGCGTTTCAAGATCCTGAAGTTTACGGAGAAATATGTGCCCGATAAATACGGCACGAACATGGACATGTCGGAACTGCTCCTGGAGCAGGAGCAGACGAAGGATCGGCTCACGCTGATCAAGGAAAAGGTAGCCATCTCACCGGAGTCAGTCGCGACCTTCCGCTACACCTGGGGCGACCGCCGGGAGTTCGAGGTGAGAAAAGATCAGGAATTTTCATTGAAACCACAAGAGGAGATCAAATATAAGCTGGTAGACGTCCAGCCGACCAAGGCCGTCTTAGTGAACACTCAAAAGCCGAATGAACCGATCGAGATCGGGCTGCTCGGTCCCTAAAACCAGTATGATTAAACTCCTCGCCCTTCGCAGCTTTTATGGGCCGGTTCTTTTCTGTACCGCCCAAGGCTTCCTCTGTGCCACCGGTTTGGCCCAGAACGTGGAACATATTTCGCAACGCGAGATCGCGCGCCGGCAGGCCGCCATCCCCCAGGGCACCGACTCGCTGGCCCGTGGCAAGATTGCCATGAAAGAAAAGAATTTCGTGCTGGCCCACGAGGAATTTCGTGTGGCCGTCACGTATTTGCCGGATGCGGTTGTTTCGGGGAGAGCGCACGACGACGCCGTGGCAGGATTTTGCGAAAGTGGACTGCGCCTGGCCGAGCAGAGAATCGCCGAGGGCAAATATGCCGAGGCCGAAGCGCTCTGCCACGAAATCCTGACCGACCAGTTCAATCCCAATTGCGGGGAAGCCTCCGAGCTGATTAAGCATCTGCAAACTCCGGGCTACTTCAACAAGACGATGGGCCCGAAATTCATCGCCAAGATCCAGGACGTCCGGCAACTGCTGGTCGAGGCAGAGGGTTACTATCAGGCTGGCCGTTACGATCTCGCCTTCAAGAAGTACGAGCAGGTCCTCGCGCTCGATCCTTATAATGTAGCGGCGCGCCGCGGCCAGGAGCGGATCGACAACACCAAGTATCATTATAACGAAGAGGCCTACAATGAGACGCGGGCCCGCCAGCTCTGGCAGGTCCAGAAAGGCTGGGAAGAGCCCGTCCGCCAGTACGGCCAGGCCGTTGGCCCTCTGGCCGACGCCTTCCAAAAAGACGCCACCGGCACGGCCCGGATTTCGAACAAGCTCAATACCATCATCATCCCCCGCATCGAATTCCGGGACGCGAGCATCCGTGAAGCCATTGATTTTCTCCGACAACAAGCTTCCGCTAACGACCCGTCGGCGGAAGGCCGCAAGGGCGTCGACATTGTGCTGCGCCTGACCCCGAGCGGCACCGCGGGCGGGCTCCCGATGGCCGTGCAACCCGCCGCGGTGGCTCCCGCCGCCGTGACCACCACTACCACGATCACCAGCGCCCCGGGCGGTCCGGAGGCGGCTGTGGCCGGCGCTCCGCCTCCCGTGCCGCCGCCCATCATTGCCCCGGCCGTGGTAGCCGTGCCGTCCGCGCCTTCCATTTCGCCGAGCGACGCCCGCATCACGATCACCCTGAACCAAATTCCGTTAGGCGAAGCGCTTCGCTACATTGCCAGCCAGGCCGGATTGAAGGTCAAGATCGAGCCCTATGCTGTTTCCATCATCCCGATCAGCGAGCAGAGTGCGGATTTGCTGACCAAGGAATATCGGGTCCCACCCGGCTTCATCAGCACGACGGTCAACGTGGGCGCCTCTGCTTTGAATGCTCCGGCTCGGAGCGCGGGCGGCGGCGGTACGGCCAAGGACACGCAGGAATCAACCGGCGGTCATCAACTCGTCAATCGCGAGGGGGCCAAGGAGTTCCTGGAAAGCCAGGGCGTTCCGTTCCCGCCCGGGGCCAGTGCCAACTTCCTTCCGCAAAGCAGCCGGCTGATCGTGCGCAATACGCAGGATAACTTGGAACTGGTCGACGCTCTGGTGGAGCAGGCCAATGTCTCGGGACCGAAGCAGGTCGAGATCGAATCGAAATTCGTCGAGATCACGCAGAATAATTTGAAGGAACTCGGGTTCGATTGGTTGCTCGGGCAGTTCAATATCCCGGGATCCCATCGTGTCTTCGGCGGCGGCGGAACTTCGGGCACCTCGCCCGCCACCAATCCGGCCGATTTTCCCTTTAACGCGCCCGGAAGCGCCGCCCCGGTCGGACAGTTCCCGGTTACGGGTGGGAATCGCACCGGCAATCTGGCCATCAGCGCCAACGCCATCGACGCTCTCCTCTTCCCAACCCTGGGCGCCAGCGCCATGGCTCCCGGTATCTTCGGATTGGCCGGGGTCTTTACCGATCCTCAATTTCAAGTGGTGGTGCGCGCGCTCAATCAAAAGAAAGGCGTGGATTTGCTTTCCGCGCCGAGAGTCACGACCAAGAGCGGTCAGCGGGCCGTCATCGAAATCGTGCGCGAATTCCGTTACCCCACCCAGTTTCAGCCTCCCCAAATTCCGCAAAACTTCCGGGGTGGAGACAGTTTAAGCAGTTCGTTAACCGGGACGGGTGGCTCGGCCGTGGCCGCCGCTTCCTTCCCGGTCACGCCGACGACGCCCACCGCCTTTGAAACGCGTAACACCGGTGTGACCCTTGAGGTTGAACCCGTGGTCGGGCCCGATGGAGTGACGATTGACTTGAACCTGGTTCCGCAGGTGGTCGAGTTTGAAGGCTTCATCAACTACGGGAGCCCGATCAAAACGGTGCAGCCGACTATGTTGGGAGCGTCCGCGCAGTCCGTTGTTTTGACCGAGAACGTGATCAACCAGCCCATCTTTAGCGCGCGCAAAGTGACCACCAGCGTGAGCGTGTGGGACGGGCAGACCGTGGTGCTGGGAGGGCTCATGCGTGAGGACGTGCAAAAAGTGGAGGACCGCACGCCCATCCTCGGAGACATCCCGCTGGTTGGCCGGCTCTTTCGCACCAACGTCGATCAGCACATCAAGCGAAACCTAGTCATCTTCGTGACGGCTCGCCTGGTCAATCCGGGTGGTCAGCCGGTCAATCCGACGGAAGAAGAAGAAGAGAAGGAAACTGTGATCGAGCCGCCGGTATTGCCGGAAGTGCCGATGTACAAGAAGTAGACGTCGGCCGCCACCGTAAATATTTTGGTAGGGGGCGATTGACCCAATCGCCCGGGGGCGGCTCGGTGAACCGCCCCTACCTTAAATAGGGTTCATCGAATGCTAAGGCTCATTAAGGCCCTTACGGGCGGACCGATTCCATAAATGCCGGCCATCGGTATCACGGGTGGCATTTCCACCGGCAAGACGACCTTTTGTGATTGCCTGCGCGAGGTTATTCCGGCCGCCCGGTTTTACAACGCCGATCGCGCCGCCCGCGAGCTGGCGGACCAGGATCCGGAAGTTCAGGAGGCCATCCGCGAGGGGTTCGGCCGCGATATTTATTCTGCGGACGGTCACTTGAATAGGGCCAGGCTTCGGGCGATAGTCTTTCAAGACGCGGCTCAAAAGAGCGTTCTTGAACAAATTCTCCATCCGCGCATTCGCCGCCAATGGAGTGCCGAAGCGCAAATTTACCGTTCCTCCTCTGACTTCTTCTTTGCTGACATTCCCCTTCTCTATGAAACAGGTGGCGAAACCTTGTGCGATTTCGTCGTGGTCGTGGCTTGCTCGCCGGAAATCCAGCGGCAACGCC
>JBBRDU010000082.1:0-13834 GCA_038203615.1 Chthoniobacterales bacterium | reverse complement strand
GGCCAGCCTCTCCTGGACGGATCCTAACCTGGGGTCGGGCAGATTTTCGTCATCGCCCACCGCCACCGTGGCGGCGATTCTAGCCGCGCCGAAGGGGCAGCCATTGGTGGAGACGCCGACCTCCCAGATCACGGGCGACTCTTCGGCGGTGAGAGCCGCCGCAATCAAAACAACCAGCCCCTCCCAGACGGACACGTCCTACAATATTCGCATTATCGGGCAGCAGTTGGTTTTCAATTACAGCACCTTCCGCTCGATTCGCGGGACATTCTTCCAGCGCGACAGCGCCTACTTTTCCTTCCGCAATGTCCTGGACCAGGTCATCGCGCTGGTGAAAACGCAATTTTACCAGGTGGTGGTGAACAACGCGCTCATCGGTGTGCAGGAAGAGCAGGTGCAACTGCTGGAGAGCCAGTTGAAGGATCAGCAAAACCGTTTCGAAGCGGGGACGGTTCCGCGCTTCAACGTCCTGCAGGCACAGGTCGCCTTGTCCAACCAGATTCCGAATCTCATCTCAGCTCGCAACAATCATCGCATCTCCAAATTGCAACTCGCCAAAACGCTTGGGCTCGATTTCGATCCGCGCCGCGGAGACAGCTCACCGTTGGAGGTGGTCGGGGAAATGCCCTACCACCCGCGCAATATTTCCATCACGCAAGCGATCGAGCTGGGCAAACGGAACCGGCCTTTCCTGAAGCAGGCGCGCGCCAATGTTTATAATCAGATTGAGCAGGTCCATGTCGCCATGGGAGGATTTTTCCCAACGGTGAGTTCCAGCGGCGGCTACGAAGTGTTTAGTTCGCCGTTTAGCACGAGCTTCAACGACGTTTCCAAGGGCTGGGTGTTCGGCCTGACCGGCAACTGGGCCATCTTCGACAGCGGAGCCACCTATGGTCAGGTGAAGCAACAACGCGCCCTTCTCTCGGAATCGAAGATCACGTACGACGATGACGCCCGGCAGGTCGAGCTCGAGATTCAACAGGCCTACTCGAATCTGATCCAGAACAAGGAACTGATTCAAAGCCAGGAAAAGAATGTCGAGCAAGCGCTGGAGGCCGTCCGCCTGGCCAAAGCGCGACTGGATGCTGGCGCGGGTACGCAGCTCGACGTGTTGAATGCGCAAGTGCAGTTGGCCACGGCTGCGTCGACCAAATTGCAGGCACTGTTCGGCTATAATTCTTCCCTGGCCGAGTTCGATCGGGTGACCGGGATGCAGAGCACTTACACTGAATCCTTCGACGGCCTGACGCCGCCTGCGGCCAATCGACCCATCTACGAGACCGGCAGCGACAAGTCTTCGACCGGTGATCAGAAAAGATCCCCGCGGTAATCCGCGAAACAGGGTCGGCTCCATCGAAGTCGTGGCTGAGCGGAGTTTCCCGGTCGAACATTTCCCGGCGCTCGACGCGATCGCGCAATGTCGCAGTGCTTTCATTAGGCGGATTCCCGGGATCGACGTGGCGCACGAGAAGGCGGAAGGATTGAGGCGGCTGGAGGCAATTCATCGCGAAGTCCGCATTGCTCTGGGCCTGGGCGATTGGTCTTTACTCACGGCTGAGCAAGTTCACGGGAACGGGATTATCGTGATTGATCGTTCAGCCACGGCCGCTCAACACTTTGCCGGCTGCGATGGGATGATTACGAATCAACCGCGGATTGCGCTCGGCATTCACGTGGCGGACTGCTGTGCGGTCTACCTGGTCGACCCGATCACGCCCGCGGTGGGGTTGGTCCATTCGGGCACGAAAGGGACGGAGTTAAATATCGCTGGGAGAGCGCTCGATCAGATGAAGACGCGGTTCGGGTCGAAGATGAGCGAGATGGTGGTGCAGTTAAGCCCGTGCATTCGGCCGCCGCATTATGAAATCGATTTCGCGGCGCGGATTGTGGAGGAGTGCCGCGAACGAGGCGTGCAACAGATCCACGACACGGGCCTTTGCACCGCGTGTGATGTGGAAGCGTTCTACTCGTATCGCATGGAGCAAGGTCGCACCGGCCGCATGCTCGCGTTGCTTGGTTTGAGGTAGGGAGCTGAACGATTCCGATTATGAGCAGGAAGCGTCCTTCTGACTTGGACGTTGGGCGTTCGGCGTTTTCTGCCTCTTTCTGCCGCCCTACTCTTCCCCAAGTGCGTCTTCGCGATCTTTTTTGCCGCGGAAGGGGCAGACGCTGCGCTTTTTGGCTTCGGCCACGAACTCGAAAAATTCGCGGCCCAGTTCGCCCAGGTTGGCGCTGGCGGCCTGTTCCTGCGCCTGGGACAGATTGAGTCCGCTCAGGTAAAGCAGGCGAAAGGCGACTTTGATGTCATCGCGTTGCTCCCGCTTGAACCCGGCCCGGCGCATCCCGATGATGTTCAATCCAAAGACCGCATTCCGTTCCGCCGCCATGGTGAAAGGTGGCAAATCTTTGCCGAAGGCAGAGCTGCCCTGCACCATGACGAGCCGGCCGATGCGCATGTTCTGATGAAAGGTGGAGCCGCCGCCGAGAAAGGCCTGGTCGTCCACGCGCACGTGGCCCGCCAGGAGACAGTTGTTGGCGATAATCACTTGATTGCCGATGGCGCAATTGTGACCGAGATGCGCGCCCACCATCAGGAAATTCTCGTTTCCCACCGTGGTGGCGCTGCCCTCGGCGCTGCCGCGATGAATTGTGCAATACTCGCGAAGCACATTATCGTTTCCGATCTGAACCGTTGTTTTCCGGTCGTTCGAAAAGGACAGGTCCTGGGGGGCCGCACCGATGACGCAACCCGGCCCGATAAAGTTGCCGGTCCCGATGGCGACGAATCCCTCGATAACGGCGTGCGCTTGAACGACCGTGCGGCTGCCGATGCTCACGTGCGGCCCGATCACTGCGCAGGGTCCTATCTCGGCGTCCGCCGCGATCTGGGCTCCGGAAGCGATGACGGCGCTGGGATGAATACTCACAACACCCCCGCCTCCTTGAAGCTGAAGTAGCCGGCACTGCCTTCCGTGCGAGCGCCGATGATAATGTGATCGAGTAATTTGATTTGCAACAATTCGGCCGCTTCGGCGAGCCGTCTTGTCAGGCCGTGATCCGTCTGACTGGGCGAGGCGTCGCCCGAGGGATGATTGTGCACGACGATGATGGCGTAAGCGGAAAAAATGAGGGCGGGTCGCAGGACATCACGCGGATGAGCGATACTCTCGTTGATGGTGCCGAGGGAAACTTGCTCGACGCGAAGGAGGTGATAGCGCGTGTCGAGCAGGACGACGCGGAGTGATTCCTTGCGTAGCATGCGCATCTCCGGACCGACCAGCGCCTCGATCGCTTCGGGAGAATCGAGTTTTTGATTTTTGGCCTTGGCCGTGGCCAGGCGCTTTCCGATGCCGAAGGCCGCGACCAAGAGCGCCGATTTGGCTGGGCCGACTCCGCGAATCTTTGAAAGTTCCTTCTGGGTGCATCGGCTCAGACCCGCCAGCGAATCATAGCGTTCGAGGAGATCACGCCCGACGTCGACGGCATTGGCACCTTTCACTCCGGTGCGCAGAAGAATGGCCAGAAGCTCCGGCTCCGTCAGCGCCGCCTCGCCATGCAGCGCGAGCTTTTCGCGCGGACGTTCGTCCGGCGGCATCTCGCGAATTTTAAGTGGCCGCATCTGGCTGCAAGCTCCGTTTGACGCGCACCAAGTTTCGCCGCACAGAAAATATTCTGTGCGCCTGCATTTACGCGCGCACTTCTTCGAATAGCTCGCGCACGGCTTCGCTCAATCCGACCAGGGCGTCGCTGTATTTGTTGGCAGGCAAGCCAGTCAGCTTATTCTCAGCTTCACGCAGTAGATCCTGCCCGGCCTCAACCGCCGCGCCAAGAGCGCCATGGGCGGCGGCCGCTTTCACCAGGCGCGTGATTTCCGTGAGATTTCCTTCCAGGATCAGTTCGGCGCAACGCTCCTTTTCGACCGCGGGAGCCGCGCGCAGAAGCAGGAGCACAGGCAAGGTCAGTTTGCCCTTGCGTAAATCCGTCCCCAGCGTTTTCCCGGTCGTGTCCTCATCGCCTGCGATATCGAGGCAATCGTCATAAATCTGGTAGGCCGTGCCCACGCGCATGGCGAATTCTTTCAGGCCCAGCGCCGTCGCCTGGTCGGCCCCGCTGAGGACAGCTCCGAGCTCGGCCGCCACCGCGAAAAGCGACCCGGTCTTCATCTGGATGATCCTAAGGTAATCGTCGACCGCGAGGTGCAGATCGAACCGGCGCTGCGTCTGAATAATCTCCCCCGTGCAAACTTCGCGCGTGGCGCGGGCGATGGCGCGGCCGACTTCCGCGTTTTCAAAATTGGCGGACAAATGCAGGGCGTGAGCGAAAAGACAATCGCCCAGCAGAACACTCAGCGAGTTTCCCCAGCGCGCGTTGACCGTGGGCTGGGCGCGGCGGCGCTCCGCTTCATCCATGATGTCGTCATGAACGAGCGTGGCGATGTGAATCAATTCGGTTACCACGGCAAGGTCAATGTGCTCGGGCGTGATGGGGCCAAGCGCGCCGCCGCTGAGCAGCGCCATGAGCGGGCGCAAACGTTTGCCCCGGCTCCCCACCGCGTAGGATACGTAACCTTCGATAGCGGGGTCAAAAGCGGTCGTCTGCTCGGCGATGCGGGATTCGACCCGGCCGAGCTCAGCGCGAACCACTCGGGTCACTCGGACCAACGAATTATCCGGCTTCGCCGAGGCCGTGGCCGAGTGCGTCGATACTTCCACCTAGAGAGAATAGAAGGACGGCTTGCAGGTTGTCAAAAGGAACAGCCAAAGAAGTGGTAAATTGTGCCGGTCGGCCGTGGGAAAGCAGGCTGCTTCCCCTACAGAAAAAAGAAGGCCGTGCGTATTCACCAGGTCTTGAGGTTTACCGACGGTGCAGCCAGGCCGCGGTCGCATATTTCGACTCGGCCAGGGCCTGGGCGCGCCCCAGCAGGTCTGCATCGAGACTCTGTTCGTGGCATTCGTGCGATAGACAGCTGGCGAAATCGTGGGCGAGATCGTTGGAGGTTTCGACATCCTGGATACTGCCCTGGTGCAAAAGACCGGCTCGCGTGCGCCGGTGGGCCGCCCCGGCCACTTTGCGGCCATGCGCCATCACGTCCGCCACGACGGGCCGCTCGAAACATGCCTCCGAAATGGCGGGCGCCTCTTCCGTGGCCAGTTCAGCGCCCCAACCGCGACCGCGTAAGGCGTCGCGTAACGCGGCATGCGCCGCGGCGTAAACCGATTTGGACGAGGCATGGAGTTGTCGAAGCGACGCCGGGATGATCAGCGCGTAGGTCAGGTCCGTCTCATGGAAAACGATTCCGCCACCGGTCCAGCGACGGACCAGATCCCGGTGCGCCGCGTGTGGCGCGACGTCCGCGAATTTTCCAAAATAACCGAAGGAGAGCGCCGGATGATCCCAGCGATAAAATCGGATCAATGGTCGGGTGGCCGATTCGAGCAGAGCCTCATCCAGTGCCATGTTGAGCGCGGCCAATCGCGGCGTCGGATCGTGATAAATATCCAACTGATCGAAGACCGGCATCGGATGTCTTCAGCGAGAGAGCTCGTCGCAGATTCTTGTGACCGCTTCGACCGGATCTCGATGCCCGGTGATGGGGCGTCCGATCACTAGGTAATCGGCCCCGGCCTGCAGAGCGTCTCCCGGTGTCATCACGCGTTTTTGATCGGCCGCCTCCGTGCCGGCGGGCCGGAGCCCGGGCACGACCAGTTTGATTTGGGCAGCGAGTTTATCGCGCAACACTTTCACTTCATGCGGGCTGGCTACCAGCCCGGTCACGCCGCTCTCGGCGCCGAGGCGCGCCAGTTTCAGCACGTGCTGGCTGAGCTCCGTTTCGACGCCTGTTTCGCGCAGCGCTGCCTGGTCCATGCTGGTGAGGACGGTCACCCCGAGCAGCAGGAGCGAATCGTTTCGCGCCGCCACGGCCGCTTCCATCATGGCGCGTCCTCCGCTCAGGTGAAGGGTCAACATATGGACGCCTAGTTCGTTGGCCGCCTCGACCGCGCGCGCGACCGTGTTCGGGATGTCGTGCAGTTTGAGATCCAGAAAAACGCGCGCGCCCGTTCCGAGAATGGCGCGAACGAGATCCGGTCCTGCGGCGGTGAAGAGTTGGAGGCCGACTTTGAAGATCGAGATCTGCGCGCTCAACTGCTCGACCAGGCGCAACGCCTCGGGCCGCGTCGGCACATCCAGCGCCACGATGATCTTCCCGGCGGGCGCCTTCCATTGTGAATTCATCCTGTTTTTCTTCCGGTTTTAGTGAACAGATTGAAACGTATGCAACTTTCCGCGCCCGCGAAGATCAATCTTTCCCTGCGGATTGTCGACCGCCGGCCGGATGGCTTCCACGAGATTGAAACATTCATCATTCCGATCTCGCTGGCCGATCAGCTCACCCTGGAGAAAGACGAGGCGGGCCGTGGAATCCAGTTTCAATGTGACGATTCGTCCGTGCCGTCGGGAGAAGAGAATCTGGTCGTGCGCGCGGCCCTGGCTTTCTTCGAACACATTCAGGTCCCGGCCGATGTGCGGATCAATTTGAAAAAGAAAATCCCGCATGGCGCCGGGCTGGGAGGGGGAAGCAGCGACGCCGCTTCCACGTTGCTGGGGCTGAATGAACTGTTCAAAACCAATCTGCCGCGGGAAGCACTGGCGGAACTGGGAGAAAACATCGGCTCGGATGTGCCGGTTTTTCTTTTCCAATCCGCTGCCCTGTGCCGGGGGCGCGGCGAACTGGTTTCGCCCCAGCCTTTTCCCGATCGGTTTTCGTTGCTCTTGCTGAAGCCGGAGTTTGGTGTCCCCACGGCCAGCGCTTACGCGCGCTGGCGGGAGTCGCGGGAAATTCCGGGGATTTCCTATGGGCCGCAAGAATTTCGCGGACACCATTTTTGCAACGACTTGGAGCGTCCGGTTTTTGAGAAGTTTGTTTTCCTGGGCGAAATAAAACGCTGGCTGTTGCAGCAGAAGGAAGTGGCGGTCGCCCTTCTGTCCGGTTCGGGTTCGACGTTGTTCGCGCTGCTGCAGGAAAATGCCGATGGCAGCGCGCTGGCCAAGCGCGCACGCACTGAGTTGGATCCGAGGCTGTGGTGTTGCGAGACACAAACTCTTTAGGGGAGGCTGCTAGCGCCTCGGGAAGCTAGCAGCTTCCCCTACAGATTGCAGGGACGCTCCCTGTGGCGCTCGACTATTGGGACGAGACGGAGTTCGTCTCTTCCGGGTGGGCACGGCCTTCGAACCGTCCATTTCCGGGGAGCGCACGCGTCCCCGCGTGCTGATTTTGGCGCCTCGCCGAAATCTTCTGTAGAAAAAAGTTCGCGATCGCGAGGGCGCGATCGCCAGCACGCGAGTCGCGTGCGCTCCCCGGAATTATTCCCCGGCGCGGGTGCGCCAGGTGGCGCGGGCATACTCTCGATTCAGTTTCGCGATGAAACTGGCGCTGATTTCGGCCGGGCAAACGGCTTCGCACTCATAGGTATTGGTGCAATTCCCAAATCCTTCGAGATCCATCTGCCGAACCATTCCTAGCACCCGCGCGTCCCGCTCCGGATGGCCCTGGGGCAAAAGGGAAAGATGCGAAACTTTGGCGGCGGTAAAGAGCATGGCCGACGCATTCGGGCAGGCCGCCGCGCACGCGCCGCAGCCGATGCAGGCGGCTGCCTCCATGGCCAGATCAGCGTTCGGCTTGGGAATCGGCGTGGAGTTGGCCTCCGGCGCGGAGCCGGCCCGGGCCGAAATAAATCCGCCCGCCTGCACGATCCGATCCAGCGCGCTGCGATTAACCACCAAGTCTTTGATGAGAGGGAACGATCTTGCTCGAAACGGTTCGACCGTGATGGTTTCGCCGTCGCGGAATTTCCGCATGTAAAGCTCGCAGGCAGTTCCGGGATGATCCGGCCCATGGGCTTCGCCGTTGATGTTGAGACAGCAGGTGCCGCAGATCCCTTCCCGGCAATCCGATTCAAAAGCAATCGGTTCCTCTCCGCGCAGGACAAGGCTCTCATTGACGATATCGAGCATTTCGAGGAACGAAGTGTTCGGAGAAATGTCGGTCGCATCGTAGGCGATGAGCTTGCCTTTTGTTTTGGTGTCCTTCTGTCGCCAGACTCTCAATCGAAAGTTCATGGTTGAGAGTTGAGAGTTGAGAGTTCGAAATTAGTCATGCGTCTATTCCGAGCCGAGTAAGGATCTCCGCAAGCCGCTCAGCATCCGGCTTTGTTCCTCAGCGGCCGCATAGATGCGTTGGAAGTCATCATCTTTGAGGAGGTCCTGGCGTCGGGCAACAAAGGCCTGCGAAACCACTTCGAAGACCGACCCTGCCGCGATCTCGGTAAAGCGAGCAAAATCATTCTTGGACGAGCGTGACGAGCTTTCGGCAATGTTCGACGAAACAGAAATTCCCGCGCGACGCATCTGGGTGGTGAGCCCGAACGGCTCATCAGCCGGAAAGCTTTGGGTTCGATTGTAAATTAAATCCGCGAAGTCGATCGCCTTTGGCCAAACATCCAGTTTCTCGAAGTTAAACATGTCTTGTCTCTCAACTCTCAACTAAGAACTCTCAACTTATTTGTAACTTCTCTGCGTTAAATGGACCGTTTCAAAATGAAGCGGCTCCCGGTGCAATTTCGGCGCGGCGGCTCGTCCGTTGCCCTGATATTCCCAGGCGAAAACGTCGGCGAATTTGTCGTCATCGCGCAGAGCTTCGCCATCCGGAGTTTGATGTTCTTCCCGGAAATGGCCGCCGCACGATTCGTCCCGCTCCAGCGCATCGAGGCACATCAACTCGCCGAACTCCAGAAAATCGGCCACCCGGCCGGCGCGCTCGAGCGACTGATTAAAATCCTCGCCGGTGCCGGGCACGCGCACGTTTGTCCAAAATTCCTCGCGCAACGCCGGGATTTTCTGCAATGCCTCTCTCAGCCCGGCCGCGTTCCGGGCCATCCCGCACTTGTCCCAGAGGAGAAGACCGAGTTCGCGGTGAATGGAGTCGAGCGAGCGCTTGCCATTAACCCCGAGAAGCCTGGTGATGCGCGCGCGGACGTCCTGTTCCGCCTGTTTGAACTCGGCGTGATCGGTCGACGGCCGTTTCCCCATTTGTCCGGCCAGATAATTCGGCAGCGTATAGGGAAGAACGAAATAACCATCGGCCAAACCCTGCATGAGAGCGCTGGCCCCAAGCCGGTTCGCGCCGTGATCGGAGAAGTTGGCTTCGCCGATCACAAATAACCCGGGGACGTTGCTCATCAGATTATAATCCACCCAGAGTCCGCCCATGGTGTAATGGACCGCCGGATAAATGCGCATCGGGACTTCGTAGGCATTTTCGCCCGTAATCTTCTCGTAAATCTCGAACAAATTTCCGTAGCGCTCGTGGATCATTTTTTCGCCGAGGCGGCGAATCGCCTCCACAAAATCAAGATAGACACCGCGCCCGCCCGGTCCAACCCCGCGGCCTTCGTCACAGACTTCCTTGGCGGCGCGAGAGGAAATATCGCGCGGCGCGAGGTTGCCGAAGCTCGGATATTTGCGCTCCAGATAATAATCACGGTCGCCCTCAGCAATGGAGGCGGGCGCTTTGGCGACGTCTTCCTTGCGCTTGGGCACCCAGACGCGCCCGTCATTACGAAGCGACTCCGACATCAACGTCAACTTGGCTTGATGCTCACCCGACACCGGGATGCAGGTGGGATGAATCTGGGTGAAACAGGGATTGGCGAAGAGCGCGCCCTTTTTGTAAGCGCGATAGGTGGCCGTCACGTTGCAGCCGCGCGCGTTAGTGGAGAGATAAAAAACGTTGCCGTAACCGCCGGTGGCGAGCACGACTGCGTCGGCCGAGTGCGTCTCGATTTTACCGCTGACCAGATTGCGCGTGATGATGCCCTTGGCGTGGCCGTCTACGAGGACGACGTCGAGCATCTCGGTTTGCGGGAACATCTGCACGGTGCCGGCGGCGATCTGGCGGCTGAGCGACTGGTAGGCGCCGAGCAAGAGCTGCTGGCCGGTTTGGCCACGGGCGTAAAAGGTCCGTGAAACCTGAGCGCCTCCGAAAGAGCGATTGGCGAGGAGCCCGCCGTATTCGCGCGCGAAGGGAACTCCCTGTTCGACGCATTGGTCGATGATGAGATTACTGACCTCGGCCAACCGATAGACGTTGGCCTCGCGCGACCGGAAATCGCCGCCTTTGATGGTGTCGTAGAAAAGGCGATAAATGCTGTCGCCATCATTCTGGTAGTTCTTGGCCGCATTGATGCCGCCTTGGGCGGCGATGGAATGGGCTCTTCTCGGCGAATCCTGGTAACAGAAACACTTCACGCGATAGCCGAGCTCGCCCAGTGTGGCGGAAGCGGAGCCGCCGGCCAGGCCGCTCCCGACAATAATGACCTCAAACTTCCGCCGATTATTCGGACTAACGAGCCGGGAATGATCGCGATGAGCGCGCCACTTTTCGGAAAGCGCTCCGGCAGGCACGTTGGAATCGAGTGTCCCGATCATCGGGGTTGAGCCGGCTGGACCAGGCCGAGCAAGACGGCCACGGGGATGGAGGCGTAACCGAGGAAGAGGAGCCAGGCGAAAACGCGCGCGCCCAAGGCGAGCGTGGGAGCGAGCTTCTTGTTATTGAGACCCAGGGATTGAAAGAAGCTGGAGGCGCCGTGCGTGAGATGCAGGGTGAGAAGGAAGAGCCCGACGATGTAAAAAGCGGAGACGTAAACGTTCTGGAACCCGTAAACCATCATGGAGAAGATATCGTAATGATTGAGCGGATCGTTTTTGAGCAGGGGAAATTGCGGATTGAACTTTCGGCCCGTGAAGTGGAGCAAATGAAAAACGATGAAGGCGAAGACGACGAAGCCGCTTACCGCCATGTGCCGCGAGGCCAAGCTGGCTCTGACATAATTCTTGTCCACATAGCCGGTGGGGCGGGCCCGCCGGTTTTCGATGGCCAACCGGATGGTGAAATAGATATGCAGAAGCACCGTCACGAGCAGAAAGGCTCGGATGATCCAAAGGAGCGGACCGAGATCGCGCAGGTGCTGGGCGTATCCGTTGATCCAGTCGGGCCCGAGAAAAATCTGCAGATTGCCAATGAGATGCCCGACCACAAACGCCATCAGAACAATTCCGGTCAAAGCCACGATCATCTTCTGGCCCACCGAAGATCCGATGAGGACGCCGATGATGCCGGTGGGCGGAGCCGGCACGCGCACCGTGGCGGCGGCGGATTGAACGGTGGAATTACGGTCGCTCATGAGAAGATTTGTCTAAATAGACAATAAACGTGCTTTGGCTGAGCGCTACTTGCTTCCCGGTTTTTGCGCAGGAATGGCGGCGAGATCGGGTGGAAGATGATCGGCTTCGAACGTTTCGACATTCAATTCAATCAGGCTGACCAACGGACAACCAAACCCGGGCTTGGCTGGGCCACTGCGGTCGACGACGACCCCGACGGCGGCGACCATGCCGCCGTGGGTTCGGACAATGTCGATCGTCTCCTGCACCCGCCCACCGCGGGTGACAACGTCTTCCACCACGATGAAGCGCTCGCCTGGTTTGATCTCGAAACCCCGACGCAAGACCAGGCGGCCCGCTTCTTTCTCCGCGAAGATGTGCCGTTTCCCTAACGACCGACCGACTTCGTGTCCGACAATGATGCCGCCGAGGGCGGGGGAAATGACGGCGTCGCACGGGTAAGCGCTTAGTTTCTCCGCGAGTTGGCCGCAGATTTCGGCGGCGATGCCGGTCTGCTGGAGGAGGAGCGCGCACTGGAAAAACTGGCGGCTGTGCAGGCCCGAACGCAAAACGAAGTGCCCGTCCAGGAGGGCCCCGGTTTTTCGAAATAAGGTGAGAAGGTCTTCACTCATGTCTGGGTCTGGAGTGACAGCAAGCGTTCGGCGCTACTAGCTGGGCCAGCTCCGGGCGTCTTTTTCCATTTGTTATCCAGACGTATCGCTGGCCACGCCTCCGCCCGATCCGCTGCCGTCGACCGCGATCACTTCGATTTCGACCCGGGCGTTTTTGGGCAGGGCCGCCACCTGGACGGTGGAGCGCGCCGGTGGATCCTTTTTAAAGAAGGAGCCATAGATCTCGTTGACCGTTTGGAAGTCGGCGAAATCGGTCAGGAAAATGGTGGTCTTGACCACATGGTCGAAAGAAAGGCCGGCGGCCTGCAACACGGCGGTGATGTTTTGCATGACGCGCTTGGTTTGCTCGGTGATCTCAGGCGAGACGATTTGCCCGGTCTTGGGATCGAGCGGAATCTGACCGGCGCAATAAACGGTCGATCCGGCTCGGACGGCTTGCGAATACGGTCCGATGGCGGCGGGGGCGTCGGCGGTGGAGATGATCTTCTTCATGGGCCGAGAATAACTGCAAATGCCTCCTGCACAAATGATGATGAAGGGTCCCACCGGAGCTGGGAGTGTTTGTAGGGGAAGGCGTTGCCTTCCCACGGGAAGCTGACAGTTTCCCCTACAGTCGTCCCTCACGAATACAGCCATGGGATATCAAACTCTCACTTCTGCGTGACCTTTGTGAACTTTGTGCGAGAGGTTCCGACCCATCGCACCGGATTGATACTGGTGGATTTTCGGGGATATTAACAACGGCATGGTTGGTTGGCTTTTAAAGAAGATAATCGGTTCGAAAAACCAGCGCGAAGTGAAGCGCATGGCGCCGACGGTTCGTCTCGTCAATGAATTTGAAGCGAAGTTTCAAAGTCTCTCCGACGAACAAGTGCGAGGCCAGACGGCGGCCTGGCAACAGGAGCTGGCCAAACTTCCGACCGTGCAGGACCAATGGACCCGGCTGGAAGAACTTTTGCCGGAGGCCTTCGCTCTGGTCAAAAACGCGGCTCGCCGCCTGACGGAACGGAAGCTCACCTTCAACGTTTGCGATCAACCGATGACCTGGAACATGGTGCACTTCGACGTGCAGCTGGTCGGCGGCATGGTGTTGCATCGCGGCCGTATTGCCGAGATGGCCACGGGTGAAGGCAAGACTTTAGTCGCGACCTTGCCGCTCTACCTGAATGCCCTGAGCGGACGCGGCGCGCATCTCGTCACGGTCAACGATTACCTGGCCCGGCGCGACGCGGAGTGGATGGGGCAGCTCTTCAATTTTCTCGGTTTAACGGTGGGCTGTATCCAACACGATCAATCGCCGGATCTGCGTCGCGAGCAGTATGGGATGGACATCACCTACGGAACGAACAGCGAGTTCGGGTTCGATTACCTGCGCGATAATGGCATGGCCACGACGCGCGACCAGCAGGTCCAGCGCGGCTATCATTTCGCCATTGTCGATGAAGTGGACTCGATCCTGATCGATGAGGCGCGCACGCCCCTGATCATTAGCGGCCCGGCCACCATCTCGACGCATCAGTACGACAAGTGGAAACCGCTGGTCGAGCAGCTCGTGCGCAAACAGACCATGCTCGTGAACCGGATCGCGAACGAAGCGGTCGAACTATGGGAGCGCTCAAAGGCCGACCATTTTGTTCCGAGTGAACCGGCTGGAGTCACGGTCTCGGAAGGAGTGAGAAAACTCGCCACCGAACTTCGCGTTCATCTGACTGAGTTCGTTGGCACGGGTAAGGAGGGCCAGATCACCGAGTCGGATGTGAAGTACGCCGCATCCCAACAAGATCCCGGTCTCGCCATGTTCAAGGTGAAACTGGGTCAGCCGCGCAACAAGCTATTGCTGCGCATGATGGAAGACCCGGAAAAGCGTCGCGCCATCGACAAAGCGGAGCTGCAATTTTACCAGGACACCCGCAAAGAAGAACTCTTCGCGCTCAAGGAAGAGCTCTTTTTCACGATCGACGAGAAATCGCAGGAAGCGGATT
>JBBRDU010000081.1:0-13930 GCA_038203615.1 Chthoniobacterales bacterium | reverse complement strand
AAGCGCTGCGGCGGCTTGGGATTGCTCCCGCCCTCCTGCCCCACCACCACATAAAATTCCTGGTGCACATCAATCCCAAGCTTGATTGCTCCAGGGCGAAGATTAAACTCTTCGCGGGTTCCCTCGGGTGAGGACAACTCTCTGTTTGCAATGACACATTTCATAATTGTGCGGGTGAGTCTACCAACTTGCCCGCACTCTTTACATGTCATCTATACGATGCAGCTATCGCCTACCCGCTTTTCGTTTTACATTTCCTATGACTAAATCATTCCATCCACGATCCACGCTCGCGCCCGGTAGGCGTCGCTGATCTTATTTTCGTTAGGCGACTCTGCATCCGCCATCCAGGACGAACAGAGCAACACCGAAATAATAAAACCATGACAACGCCAGCAACCCCAAACCCGAGCGAGCAGAGCATCGGTGTCCTACTTTCTGTATTCCTTTCGGACCGCCGCGAGCAGATTACATCGGAGTGGATAATGACCGTGCATCGCGACAAGAAAATAGAGACTTCAGAGGATCTCACTTACGTCCAACTCAAAGACCACCTACCGCGACTCTTAGACAATCTTAGCGACAGGCTCTGCAACGCCTCCAGCAACGAACTCAAGCAGGAAGCCGCCTATACCGCAGCCACGCATGGAGACATACGATGGAAGGAGGGCTACGACGTTTCCGAGTTGATCCGCGAGTTTGCAGATCTGCGCTCAACGATTATCCCCCATCTCATCCAATTCCAAGAGCACCATTCGGAGTTTGGCGGGGCGTCAAGGCTCTTCGCCCAGAATATCGTGCATCGTTTCCTTGACAATGCCATCCGCGTCTCAGTCGAGCAGTTCATAGTAACTCAGGAGCGTGCCCAACCAAATCATAAACCATCGCGCTAACTTCAAGGCGCCTAACCAAGCGATGCAGCGAACGCCTACCCGCTGTTCGCTCCACACTTTCCATGACTAAATCATTCCACTTCCGATCGACGCTCGCCCCCGATAGGCGTCGCTGATCTTGTTTTCCTTAGATGTCGGCCTCGCATCAGTCATCGCGTCGGCTACAAAAGGAGCGCGATTTTCGGCCTCATGCTGAGCATTACCACGCAGCGCGCGTTTTCCACAACAACGCGTCCAAGACGGAGAAAGGCTCTGCTTTGCAGTTGCAAGCGTCTTTGGTGTTTTCGGCGTTCTGTGTCGAAGCTTACCTGAATCACATCGGAAGGACATGTCTCAGCTGCTGGAGCGACGCCGAGAGAGCCCCGATTTTCGCAAAGCTTCGACTTCTTATGTCGGAGTTCGGCCTGCAGCTCGCTCCCGGCGAGCGACCGCTCCAGACAATACGCCAGCTGTTTAAATACCGAGATTGGATGGCACATTCTAAATCAGCAGTGATCAGAGAAGAGATTAAGTACGAGGGGGAGATTAATGACTCGATTCGGATGGCGACTCCCCAACACAAGTGGGAGAAGTTCAACACGCTCGCCAATGCACAGCGTTGCCTTGATGACGTCGCCGCGCTTGTGAAAGCGCTGAATGACAAGGCTCCGGTTCCCGATTCCTCTCTCCTGATCGTGACGTCACATAGCTACACTGATGCTTGATGCCGCGGGGGTGCCAACATTTAGTTTCAATTTTGTCGTGCGACAAGCGGGTGATCATAATAGACTTCGTTAGGAGTTAGGAAGCCGTGGCGTAGTTTGGGACGATTGTTCAGTATCTCAGCGATACGATCGCATTCTGGTTGAGTGAGCTTGCCTAGAGCCGTGCCTTTGGGCAGATACTGCCGGATCAGACCATTTGTGTTTTCGTTGGTTCCTCGTTCCCATGCATGGTGCGGACTGGCAAAATAGACCTTTGTATCGAGCGCGGATTCTAATTCCTTGTAGTTGTGGAACTCGGTGCCGTTATCCGAAGTAATGGTCAACACCCTCTCTCGATCCTCCCAAAGGATCGAGACCGTTCGATTTAGGGTTTCCTTCATTGTTGCTCCTGGGAGCCGTCCAATTCTTACCAAGCCTGTTTTGCGTTCCACCACAGTCACTACGCAAGCCTTGCCACGTCCGTGGATCGTATCGATTTCCCAGTCGCCAATCCTTTTGCGCGTCTTTACGACTGCGGGCCTCTCGTCAATCATCGCCTTGTTTGCCAGGCGGCCGCGGCTGTCGTAACGCCCATATCGCTTGCGCTTGATCTTGCGCGCCCCACGCGGATGCATCCATAATGCTCCGCCACGCCTCTTGTCTGCCCAGATCCATTTGTAGATTGTTTCATGGCTCATGACTTTTCTGCCTTCCAGCCCGCTCCTTCCCACGATTTGCTGTGGACTGAGCTGCCCGCGAACCATTCGCTCGATGGGAGCAAATGCCTCCTTTCCATACCTCAAGTTGCGCCGGGATCGCCGCTTGCGACCATTCGCCTTCCAGATCGAGTGCGTAGCACGATAGAACCCATCATGAACCGATCGATTCCGCTTCAGCTCCCAGTACACTGTGCTACGATGCCTGCTCAGCGCCGCGGCTATCTCGGACGTGGCCACTTTTAACCCTCGCATTGTCGCGATTGGATGCCTTTCCTCAGTACATAAATGCTTGTATATCATCCACCGAAGTTGTCGCACTTGCTTCTTGAATCCAAGATGCCTAACTAGGCGATGCAGCTAACGAGGACCGGCGCGATGCGTGACTTTGAAGTAGCTAGTTTATCTTCTCCGCGGCGAGAGCGCGCTCCCGTCCTCGTAGCTGATCTTGTGTTTCGTTAGGCCTCGTCATGCCACCGACGTTTTCATATGCGATGTGTCTCATGCTTTACCTCATCGCCATGGGGATCGGTCTCGCGGCCTGCCTCGTGCTTTTAAAGTTCCCTTCGATGCGGCGCACTGCTCTTCGGCTCGCTGCGGAGATCATCGCGTCGCTACCGGGCGTGCTTCTTTTTCAGCTCGTGGTCGCGATCCCCCTCGGTATACTGCTGGGCGCAGTTCTTGGCTTCTATGCCCCCGTTCATCCGCCTGATTCAGTTCAGTGGCTTATCGGCATTTCGACCATTCTCATTATGTTCGTCACCATTCTGGCGGCAACGCTACTTGGTTGTTATACCGGCGGACACGTCGCATGGCGATTGGCCGGGTCCGTCCCATTTAGAGTTGCCATTGCTGGGGAGCCGGTCTTTCGATTCGTATCGCGATTGTTGCGACGCGAGAGGCCTAACCAAGCGCTGTAGCCAACCGCTGGCTGGGATGCGGTCCTGCCAATCGTGACTTCAGCATCTTCATCGCAGATTAAGCTCGCTCTCGCCAGCGGTGACTGATCTTGTTTTCGTTAGGCGTCATCGCCCGCGCAACCTTCTAATCATGCCCGGAACACCCCAATTCAAGCAGACTCGCATGCTGCTCGTGGTTTCCCTCGTGATTCCTTGCCTGCTCATCAGTGTTCCAGCCGTTATTGCTTACCGTGGGGAGCGCCAGCTTGGCATCGCCTTTCATTGGGTTTCTCACACGCTCGAAGTCCAGCGCGAACTCCAGAGACTCCTGGTGTCGTTCGTCGATGCGGAGACCGGTCAGCGCGGCTTTCTTCTGGTCTCAGACGAATCTTATCTCCAGCCCTACAAGTCCGCTCTAAGTGGGCTTCAGGGTCAGATCACGATGCTCCGCAACCTCACCTCCGATAATCACGTCCAGCAGGAGCATCTACGTCAGCTCGACCCGCTGGTTGCGGCGAAGCTCGACTTTATGGCCCAGACCATCGCCCTCCAACAGCAAGGCGAGGGTGAGGCGGCCCTGGCACTCATCAAGACCAACCGTGGCAAGCAGACGATGGACGCTATTCGTGCGCGGCTGGAACTGATGGAGGAGGAGGAGTCACGTCTTCTCGTCAATCGCGAAGCGCAACTCGCTGCACGCGCTCGGCTCAGTACGAGCTTGCTGACTGCGCTGGTCGCACTCAATTTCCTCTTCGCCGGGGCGATTTTCGTCATGTTCCGCCGACTCGCGAACATGCAAAGCCTCGTCACCGTCTGCGCTTGGTCCCGCACGATCGAGTATGAGGGCGAGTGGCTTTCCTTCGAGGAGTATCTACTACGCCGCTTCAACCTGAATACGAGCCACGGGATTTCGCCAGCCGAAGCCAAAAAGGCCTTTGGAGACCTTCAACCTAAGTAGAAAGACGCCTAACCATGCGCTGTAGCGAACAGCTCCGTGCGTCACGGCACCTGCTTCCGCCACCACCTTTCCGCCCACCATGCAGGTGCCGCGCCGCGCTCCGTCGTCGCTGAGCTTTCGATCGTTAGGCCGAGATCCTCGCAATGACCCTTCGCGAGAAAATACTGTACCATCAAATCCACCCGTTGAAGTTGTGTACGGACATCGCGGTAACGTCTCCCTCTTGCTATTTTTTTGGCGGCATTATCTCGTGGCGGCGATCGCCATCGCGTTGCTGCCACCAATCATCGTTTCAACGATTATTATTGCAGCCGTTGACCTTGAACGATACAAACAGTCTTCGTTCGGCAGATACTTGACAACCTATATGAGTCGCGTAACGGAAGTGCTTCGTCTGTCCGGCTTTGTTCTAATGGCGCTTGGTTCGTGGTTTCATCAGGCCTGGCTTCTGCCGTGCGGTTTAGTCGTTGTCCTGCTGGCATGGCTACGCGGTATCATCCGGAGAATGGCCTAACCAAACGCTGCAGCCAACAATCCCCGACGTCCAGCGGACAGATCGCGGGACTCAGGATTGAAATTCGTTCTTCTGCGTGGGAGCGAGCACTTCGCGCAAGAATGGCGCGGTCCGGCTGAGACGGTTTTGCGCGACTTCTTCCGGAGTGCCGATGGCGACAATCTGGCCACCGTCCGCGCCGGCCTCCGGGCCGATATCGACGATGTAATCCGCCTCGGCGATGATGCTGAGATTGTGCTCGATCACGACGATCGTGTTCCCTTCATCGACGAGGGCATGGATGACATTGAGGAGCAACTCAATGTCGGCCATGTGCAGGCCGATGGTGGGTTCCTCCAACAGATAAAGCGTCGAGCCCGGCTTGCGCATCTTGCGAATCCGTTCGTTCTGGGCCCGGCCGATGCCGCGCTTCAACTGGGTGGCGAGCTTAAGACGTTGCGCTTCCCCGCCGCTCAGGGTCGGGCTGGGCTGGCCCAGTTTGAGATAACCGAGGCCCGTCTCGACGAGGAGCGATAAAGGCCGCGCCACCTTCTGGTGCGCCGCGAAAAAGCCGGCGGCTTCTTCGATCGTCATCTCCATCACGTCGCCGATCGATTTTTCGTTATAGAGAACCTCGAGCGTCTGCGGGCTATAGCGTTTGCCCCCGCAATCCTCACACGGGACAAAGCTGCTCGGCAGAAAATTCATTTCGAGCTTGATCACGCCCTGGCCTTTGCATGTTTCGCAGCGGCCGCCCTCCGCATTGAAAGAAAATCGGCTGGAAGAATAACCGCGCACGCGCGAGACCGGCAGCTGCGCGTAGAGATTCCTGATTTCGTCGAACACCTTGATGTAGGTGGCCGGGGTGGAACGCGAGGTTTTGCCGATGGGGGATTGATCGACTTCGTAGGCGGCCTCGATTTTATCCATCCCGCTAACGACTTTAAACAAGTCGCCATTCCCGGTCCCTTTCTTTTCGTTCAACGCATCGCGCACGGCCGGCCAGAGCACTTCGTGCATGAGCGTCGATTTGCCCGAACCGGAAATGCCCGTGATGACGGACAACCGGCCCACCGGAAAGCGGACGTCAACGTTCTTTAGATTGTGGGCGCACGCGCCGCGAATCTCGAGCCAGTTTTTCACCGTATCAAGCGGGCGTCGCGATTTTCGGAGCGGATGCGCGATGGGAAACTGCAGGCAACGTCCCGTCTCTGAAACCTTGGAACGCGCGATATCCTGAAGCGTCCCCTGCGCCACGACTGCGCCGCCGTGCAGACCCGCGCGCGGGCCCAGATCAATGATGTGATCGGCGCGGCGCATCGTTTCCTCATCGTGCTCCACGATGACGAGGGAGTTTCCTTTTTCGCGCAATGCGGTCAGGGTCTCGAGCAACCGGATATTATCGCGCGGATGCAGCCCAATAGTGGGTTCATCCAAAACGTAGAGGACACCGCGCAAATTGGAGCCGAGTTGTGCGGCCAGGCGGATGCGTTGCGATTCGCCGCCACTGAGTGTTTTGGCTGACCTTCCCAGGGCGAGATAGCCGAGACCGACATTGTCCATGAAGTGAAGCCGCTGATCTATTTCCGGCAGTAATTCGGCCGCCACCGTTTTCTGCGTTCCGCGAAAGCGGAGCTTCGCGATCAACTCCCGCGCTTCGCTGGCCGACCGGGAAGTGAAATGATCGATCGTAAAATTCTGCACGCGCACGTGTCGCGCCACCGAATTGAGCCGGGAACCGTGGCAACCCGGGCATTCGCGCGCCTCCTCCTGGTCGACCGATTCGGATTCGCGCTCGGCCGCGAGTTCGTTCTCCAAAACCGATTCTCCGTTATCTTCCTTGCCCGTTTGGAGCGAGCGATTCCAAATCTCGCCAAAACCGCCGCACTCCTGGCAGGCGCCGTGGGGCGAGTTGAAGGAAAAGAGACGCGGATCCAATTCTTCAAAGGCGCGACCGCATCCCGGACAACTCATTTCCGTGCTCATGACGGTGAGCCGGTTCTTCGAGTCGAGCAGATGCGCGGTGCCCCGTCCAATGTCGAGCGCGCGCTGCGTCAGGTTACGCGCTTTTAGAATGCGTTTGGCATCAATCACGCCCACGACCGCGTCGATGGTGTGTTCCTTGAAGCGTTCCAGCTTCCGGAATTGATCGACCGCGACGAGCACGCCATCGACATAGAGCGTGTCAAAACCCTGGCGCTCTGCCCAACGAGCCACGTCGGTATGGAAACCTTTGCGCGCCTTCACGAGGGGTGCGAGCACCTTGAGCGGGCCTCGTTTGGCCGCGGCTTCCACCTGCCTGACGATGGCGGCGAGACTCTGCTTTTCCACCGGCAGTTCGCAATCCGGACAAAACTGCGTGCCCGTCTTGGCGAAAAGGAGGCGAAGGAAATGGTAAATCTCCGTGACGGTGGCGACCGTTGATTTGCCGCCGCCGCGCGTGACGCGCTGCTCAATCGCGACAGTGGCCGGCAATCCTTCGACCAGGTCCACATCGGGTTTCTCCAACTGCTCGACGAACTGGCGCGCGTAAGGCGACATGCTGTCGAGGAAACGGCGTTGCCCTTCCGCAAAGAGAATATCGAACGCGAGCGTCGATTTGCCCGAACCGCTTAAGCCCGTGATGACAACCATCTTGTCGCGCGGGATTTTCACGGAGATGTTTTTCAGGTTGTGCTCGCGGGCGCCCCACACGGCAATGTGATGGGGGCTGTTCGCGCCGATTCCGGGGAGCGCAGGCCGCTGGCCTGCACGGTCGAGCAGCGGGCTCGACGGCAGCTCTGCCGCGCGCAGGACTGGCTCGTCTCCTTCAACACTCGCGTAACTGATTTGTTTGCCAGATGTTTTCGGCGAGTCGCCGAAAACTGCACGCGAGTCGCGTGCGCTCCCCAGAACTGAGCGGAGAAAGTTACCGGTGTGGGAGGCGTCCACTTTGGCAACTTGCTGGGGCGTCCCGGCAGCGACCACTTCGCCTCCCTGGTCGCCGGCTTCGGGACCGAGATCGATCACCCAATCGGCGCACTTGATGACTTCCAGATTGTGCTCGATCACCAAAATGGAGTGACCCTGCACGACCAGCCGCTGAAATAATTGCATGAGGACCGCGACATCATCGAAGTGCAGGCCGGTGGTGGGTTCGTCGAAGATGAAGAGGCTCCGCGCTTTTTCCGATTCGCCGTTGGCATCTTGTGAGGAAGCTTCCGCCAGATGCCGAACGAGCTTAAGCCGCTGTGATTCGCCGCCGGAAAGCGTGTTGAGCGGCTGACCGAGCCGAAGATAGCCGAGCCCGACTTCCTCGAGCACGGCGAGCGGATGGGAGAGCGCCTTCTCCTCGCCGATCTGGGCGAAAAACTGGATCGCTTCCGTGACCGTGAGCGCCAGCACATCATGGATCGATTTGCCCCGCAATTGCACCCGGAGGACGTGCGGCTGAAAACGGCGACCTTCGCACTCGGCGCAGCGCACATAGAGATCGCTCAAAAATTGCATCTCGATTTTCTCAAACCCGGTGCCGCTGCAACGCTCGCAACGGCCACTGCCGGAGTTGAAGGAAAAGGCACTGGCCGTCAGCCCTTGCGACATGGCTTCCGGCAGGGCCGCAAATAATTCACGCACCCGGTCGTAGAGCCCGAGATAGAGAACCGGGGTGGAACGCGGCGTGCGGGCGAGGGCCGATTGATCGACCATCACAATTTCGCCGACGCGATGGGCGCCCGTGACGGACTTGCAGGCGCCCGGTTCCTGGTCCGACGGCTGACCTTTGGCGCGGAGGAGATTTCGATAGAGCACGTCGCGAATGAGGGTGGACTTGCCCGAGCCCGATACGCCGGTGACGCAGGTAAAAATGCCAAGCGGAATTTCAACGTCGACGTTCTTCAGATTATGCTCGCGCGCACCGGTGATCTTGATGAAAGAAGTGGATTTGCGCCGCGACTTTGGGAGTGGAATCGATTTGCGCCCGCTTAGGTAATCGGCGGTCAGAGAGTGGGGAGCGCGCGCATCCTGCGTGCTCCGTTCGGCATCCTGCCGAACGCTTGGCTTTGCTCTCCGCGGCAGGGATGCCGCGGAGAGCACGCTGGAAGCGTGCGGTCCCCCGGAAGAAGAGATCAGCTGTTGGAGTTTTCCGCTAAAGACGAGCTCGCCGCCGAGCTCGCCGCGGCCGGGACCGATATCGAGCAGGTTGTCCGCGCTGCGGATGATGGCTTCCTCGTGCTCCACCACCAAGAGCGTGTTGCCCTTGTCGCGCAGATGATGCATGACGCGAATGAGACGTCCCACGTCGCGCGGGTGCAGTCCCACGCTCGGTTCGTCCATGACGAAGAGCGTATTCACGAGCGAGGCCCCGAGACAGGTCGTAAGATTCACTCGTTGCACTTCGCCGCCGCTGAGGGTGCGAGTGGAACGATCGAGCGTGAGATAACCGAGCCCCACTTCGCACAGATAGGTTAGGCGGGAACAGATTTCCTTGCGCAGCATCTCCGCGGTCGAGTCGGCCGCAGGCACGTCGATGGCGCTCAGAACCTCCCGCGCCTGTAAAATCGAGAGCGCATCGAATTGCGGCAACGTGAGCTGTCGCGCAATCTTGGAGGGCGCTGCGCGGTCAGCGCCATTGGTGGGACGCGACGACGCGGGTCCCTCCACCATTTGGTAATTGAGCGTCTCCGGTTGAAAACGTCCGCCCTGGCAACTCGGACAGGTCGTGTAAGCGCGGTAGCGGCTGAGCAGCACCCGCACATGCATTTTGTAGGTATTGCTCTCCAGCCACCGGAAAAAACCGCGCACCCCGTACCAGCGCTGGTCGTCCTCGTACTCCTCCTCGCCCTCGCCCTTCTCGCCCTTGATCACGAAATCCTGGTCGGCCTTCGGCAGTTCCTCGAAAGGAAGATGGATGTCGACTTCTTCGCGCGCGCAGGCTCGCAGCAGATCCTTCTGTGATTCCCCAAATTCCTGGCCGCGAAAGACCCGCACCACTCCCTGCGCGATGCTCAGGCTGCGGTCCGGAATGGCCTTGTCCAAATCAATGGCAATGGTGCGCCCGAATCCGCGGCACTCCGGGCAGGCCCCCAACGGATTATTGAACGAGAAAAGTCCGGGGGTGGGAAGGCGGATGTCCACGTCGCAATGCGCGCAATGCCACCCCGTGGAAAAGGGAAGCTCCCTCATTTTCGATTTCTGCTTTTCGACTTTCGATTGTTCCGCCGGCCACATGACCACGTTGACGCGGTCTTTGCCGAAGCGGAGGGCGATCTCGAGCGCTTCAGTCAGGCGGGAGCGGTTCGCTTGGCTGACCAGAATTCGATCCTGGATGACCTGCACGCGCGCGCCCAGGCGTTTGATCTTTTCGTCGCTATCGACCCGGACCACTTTCCCGTCGATCCAAACGCGGAGATAGCCCTGTTGCTGGAGAAAACCGAAGAAGTCGCGCGGCTCCGTTTTGGGCGGCACCGCCACCCAGAAGGTGAGCAGAATATTTTTCCCGCCACATTCGCGCAACACTTCGTCGGCAATCGATGGGGCCGTCTCCGGTTTGATCTCGCGCTGGCAAGTCGGACAAAAGGCGCGGGCCACGCGCGGCCAGAGTAATTTCAGGTAGTCATTAATCTCGGTCATGGTCCCGACGGTGGAGCGGGAGCTCTTGACCGGGTTGGCCTGCTCGATGGCGATGGCGGGCGGGATTCCCCGGATCTCATCGACGCGAGGTTTATCCATGCGATCGAGAAACTGCCGCATGTAAGGGCTGAATGTCTCGACGTAGCGGCGCTGGCCTTCGGCGTAGATCGTGTCGAAGGCGAGGCTGGATTTGCCGCTGCCGCTGGGGCCGGTGAGGACGGTCAACTGGCCGAGGGGCAGATCGACGTCGATGCCCTTGAGATTGTTCTGGCGGGCCCCGCGAATTTCAATGCACTCGGCCGCGGTGGAGGCGGTGAGGTATTGTTTCCCGGCAATCTTTGAACCCACTGGAGAGTATCTCCGCTGCGGGGTCCATTCGCAAATTTCGATGGCAAATTCGACGCGAGGAATGTCTCTTTGGCTGGTGGGGCGAGATTCCGTCGAGCCGTCGAATTGACCCAAAGAACGAAAGTCGGCTCGACGGAGTCTCGCCCACCTTTGGAACCCTCCGCCTCCTACTGCTTGAGCGATCTATTGTCCTTCGGCAGGTGGATCGGGCTCTCCGCGGACGATGGGAAGAGCAGAAGCGCCAAAGGCGCTCAATTTGAGCGGCTCCGCCGCTTCTATTCTTTTAGCAACGCCTTCCGCCACGGCGGACAGGTCGGAGCGGTCGTTCCACCTCGTCCGCCGTGAGGTCGGCACTTACGCCCCAGCCTTAAACCGTTCAACCAGTTTTTGGCGCTGCTGCAACAGCTCCGGTGGCACGACTCCACCGAGCGATTCGAAGAAGGTTTGATGCGCGGCTAGTTCCTTCTCCCATTCCCCATGATCCACGCCCAGCAGCGCGGCCATCGCCTGATGCGACACATTCGCATCCTGCAGATCGAGGTCGTTAGGCCGAGGCAACCAGCCGACCGGTGATTGGACGGCGGCCTGGCCGCCTTCGCACCGCTCAATCATCCACTTCAGAACCCTCATATTGTCGCCGAACCCGGGCCAGAGAAATTTTCCGTCGGCCCCTTTACGGAACCAATTCACGTGGAAAATGAGGGGCGGATGAGTGAGACGCTTCCCCGTTTTGAGCCAGTGCCGGAAATAATCTCCGATGTTATACCCGCAGAACGGCAGCATCGCCATGGGATCGCGCCGCACCCGGCCGACCGCGCCGGTGGTGGCGGCGGTGGTTTCCGAAGCCATGGTGGCGCCAAGATAAACGCCATGCTCCCAATCCAGCGCCTGCAGAACGAGCGGCATGGTGTCGTTGCGGCGTCCTCCAAAAATGAGAGCGCTGATCGGAACACCTTCGCCCTTCTCCACCTCCGGATCGAGCACCGGATTATTGCGCATGGGCGTGGCGAAACGACTGTTCGGATGAGCCGCTTTTTCCTGGGAAGCCGGCGTCCAGTCGCGACCCTGCCAGTCGAGCGCGTGCGCGGGCGGCGGGCCATCCTTGCCTTCCCACCAGACATCGCCATCGTCCGTCGTGGCCACATTGGTGTAGAGCGTATCGTGCTCGATCGATTTCATGGCGTTGGCGTTCGATTTGTAACTCGTTCCCGGCACTACTCCGAAATAGCCGTTCTCGGGATTGACCGCGTAGAGGCGGCCGTCGCGGATTTGCATCCAGGCAATGTCGTCGCCCACAGTCGTCACTTTCCAGCCGGCCAAAGCTTTCGGCGGGATGAGCATGGCGAAATTGGTTTTGCCGCAGGCGCTCGGGAAGGCGGCGGCCACGTAATGCTTGCGGCCTTCGGGCGATTCCACGCCCAGGATCAACATATGTTCGGCCAGCCACCCTTGTTGCTTGGCCAGGTAAGAGCCGATGCGCAGCGCGAGGCATTTCTTGCTCAACAAAACGTTCCCGCCGTAACCGGACCCGACCGAAATTATCGTGTTATCCTGCGGAAAATGACAGATCAGCCGGCGCGCCGGGTTCACATCTAATAATGAGTGGATCCCGCGGTTCCACTCCGCCTTGGGATCGGCCCCGAGCCGCTGCAGCGCCACCTCACCCATGCGCGTCATGATTCGCATGCTCAGAACGACGTAGATCGAATCCGTGATCTCAAACCCGACCTTGGTCAGGGGCGAATCTGGCGGGCCCATCGTGTAGGGAACCACGAACAGGGTCCGGCCGCGCATGGCTCCTTCGAGCAAGCCATGCAGTTTGGTGTAAGTCTCCGATGGCTCGGACCAATTGTTGGTCGGCCCGGCCTGCTCTTTCGTCGGCGTGCAGATGAACGTGAACTGCTCCACCCGAGCCACGTCGTTCGGGTTGGAGCGATGCAGATAGGAACGCGGCACCTTTTGATCGTTCAACTTGGTCACGACGTTCTGGGCGAGCGCCTGCTCGAGCAGATAGGAATTTTCGGCTTCGGATCCGTCGCACCAGAAAATGTTTTCCGCCTGCGTCCGGCCGGCCACTTCCCGCACCCAGTCCAGAACCGCCTGGTTGGTGGATGGCTGATCACCCCTTCCAGCGGGCGGCGAAATGGCAGGCGCGATGTCTTTCATGAACAGAAGGGTGAAGGATTCATTCGGAAACGGAGAAAGGGTGACAATTTTGGCCCGCTCGGGCGCTTCTCCAAGACAATTTTCATGGACGGCTGGAAGTGGGCTTGCGCGTTGCGGAGGCCCGCTGTTAATTCACGCATGTTCGGAGTCACCACCTCCGATGATTACCGGCCCGTCGCCTGGATGGGTCGCTATCCGGTTGATGTCACGACCATGCTGGTCGGTGTCCACGTGGCGTGTGCCATTCTCACGGCGTTGCTGGTGGCCGCTGGCGCCGGATCTTTTCTCGAGTCGCTCCAGTTCGACAGCGCCCAAGTTCTGGTGCGCGGGCAGGTCTGGCGCCTCGCCACCTACGGATTTGTCCATGCGCCTTCGGGTCTGCTTTGGTTTGCCATCGAGATGTATATGCTCTTCGTCTTTGGACGCGAAGTGGAACGTTTCATTGGCCAGCGGGCCTATCTCTGGCTTTACCTGGCGTTGCTTCTGGCGCCCACATTCCTGCTGACCCTTTGGGGTTTCTGGCATCGCTCGGGCCTGGCCGGCTCGCCCGCTTTGCACTTCGGCATCTTCGTCGCCTTCGCCACCATCTATCCGCGGGTTGAGATGTTCCTGCGCATCATGGCCAAATGGGTCGTTGTGGTGCTGGCGGCGGTTTACACGTTTCAACTGCTCGCCTACCACGACTGGGCCAGCCTCGCCGTCGTCTGGGCGAGTATCGCTACAGCTTTTCTTTTCATCGAACTGCGCGGCGCCGGACCCGAGCTGGCCTGGCTCGAAAGCCTCAAGGCCTCCGTGCGGCCCAAGCCGAAGTTGTTCATCGTGCAAAAATCGGCGCCAGCTCGCCGTCAGGTCGAGCCGGAAGACGTCTACCGTTCCGTGGACCCGATCCTGGACAAAATATCGAAGTCCGGCATGGCCAGCCTGACGGACGCGGAACGGCGTCAACTCGATCGGGCCCGTGCTCGCTTGCTCAAGAAGTCGGAGTAAGCCGCTTCGTGCAGCACCGCGGAATTCCGGGGAGCGCAGGCGGCTCGCCTGCTGGCGATGGCGCCCTCGCCATCGCCAACTTTTTCCCATTCTCTAATCGTCACATCCCGCGCCACGCCCTGAAGTTCGTTTCGGCGGGCGCCGAAACCCGCACGCGAGGGCGCGTGCGCTCCCCGG
>JBBRDU010000080.1:0-14235 GCA_038203615.1 Chthoniobacterales bacterium | reverse complement strand
CCGCTCAAGGTCAGCTCCGTCCAAAGGTATCCGCGTACACTGCGCGCATGCAAACGGGAGGCCCGCATTCGTGTCCAGAACCTTGGCCGTCTTTCCGGCCAGGAGCTTTCTGAGGCCACGGGTTTCGAGGACCCGGCCCACCGCATAGCCGAGTCCATAATAGCCCATCACCCCGAGCAAAATCAGCCCGGTCAGCACAATCCCCAAACGTTTCTGAATTTTCGTCATGATCAACCCTGACAGCCTCGGGCGGCAATCGCCCTGGCGCCCTCGCTACTATTCGCAGCACACAGTCTTTCTGGACCTGTTAGAACGTTGCAAGCAAGCGATTTACCGACGAACGGGCTATTTTGCGATCTACTTAGGGCAACCACGCGGCCAGAATGCCGCCGCCGCTTCCGACGCAAGCACCGGCGACGTTTTCCATCATGGTATGACGGCCCAGATACAAGCGGGACCAAAAAACCAGCGTCGCCAGGGTGAACGCAGCCGTCCCCGCGATCGAACCGGTCTGGTAGAGAATTATGACGCAATAAAAGGCGAAGAGCGTGTGCAGCGATATTTTCAGCCGTGTATTAATGAAGGCCGCCGCGACGAGCAGTCCCAGCGTGACGATGCCGCCACGTAAAATGAAGAAGGGCGCGCGAACCAGCCACATGGTGACGAGGCCAGCCGCCGAGATTGGGATGGCCGTCGGATAAAAGCGCCTTCGTTCTTCACGCACAGAGACGTCCAAATCTTTCCAGCGCCCCGAGCGCACACCGATGACTAACAGAATAGCCGTCGGCAGAATCACCGAAAAGAAGATGCCCGCGAGAATGGGCCACGCCGCGGCCGACTTCATGGTCGTCGCCAGCACGATGGCGACGGACACCATCACAAAAACGAGAGGATGCCCAACCCACGAAACGCCGTGGGCCAGGAGGTGCGCCGGGGCCGTCTGGTTCGTCGTCACTTCCCCATGTTGGCTGGAAGGATTCGACCGGAGACTTCACCAAACCCGACTCGGTATCCCTCCCCCTCGCACCATCCGCGGATGGCGAGGGTGTCGCCGTCTTCCAGCCATTTGCGCGTTTCGCCATTGGGCAGCGCCAAGGGATTAGCGCCACGCCACGTCAACTCCAGCATGCAACCGCGGGAGTCTTCGGTCGGACCACTGATCGTGCCGCTGGCCAGGAGGTCGCCAGGCTCAAGGTTGCAACCGCCCACGGCGTGATGGGCCAATTGCTGGGAAATGCTCCAGTACAAGTTCTGAAAATTCGTGCGCGTGATCCGATGCGCGGTTGGCATGGTGGCGGTGCGCAGTTCGGCTTCGAGTTGGATATCGAAGGTGAAATCAGCGGAGGCCTGCAAATAAGGAAGAGGCGCCGGATCCTGCACGGGCAGCGCCCGCCGGAACGGCTCCAAGGCATCGAGCGTAACCACCCACGGCGAGATGCTGGTGCAGAAATTCTTAGCCAGAAACGGTCCGAGCGGCTGGTATTCCCAGCCCTGGATGTCGCGCGCGCTCCAGTCATTCATCAGGACCAGACCAAAAATATGTTCGGCGGCGCGATCAATCGGAATGGACTGGCCTAACGAGTTGCCAGGCCCGATCAGGAAAGCCATCTCCAGTTCATAATCGAGACTGCGGGAAGGACCGAAGAGAGGGGCCGGTGCGTCGGGCGGCTTGGTTTGTCCCTGCGGCCGGCGCACCTCGGTGCCGCTGACCACGATGGAACTGGCCCGCCCGTGATAGGCGACCGGAAGCCATTTCCAATTCGGCATGAGCGCGTTTTCCGGCCCGCGCAACATGGTCCCGACATTGTGGGCGTGATGGTAGGAGGAATAAAAATCCGTGTAACCACCAATCCGCGCCGGCAATTGCATGGTCACATCTTTCTGCTCGTGAAAGACCTGGCGCCGCAGGTCGGCGTCATCGCGTAAAATCGCCGTTTCAGCGGCGAGCAGGTGTTGCAGAATTTGCCGCACCCTACGCCAGGCCGGGCGGCCGAGCACGAGGAACGGATTGAGCGCGTCCACCGCGAAGATGCGCCCCTCGCCCAGCGGGGCATCGCGAAAAAATCCTTTTTCCTCCAGGACGGAGAGGTCGACTACGAGCTCGCCCAGGGCCACGCCTACACGGGCCGGTCCGTGGCGCGGTTGGAAGACTCCGAAAGGAAGGTTTTCCAGAGGGAAATGCGAATCGGAGGAAATTTCGATGAACGATAGCAGGGGCATAACGAAGAATTGATTGTAGAAGCGTTTCTGGGAAAGGCCAAGCGCGCGCTACCCGCGCACAGGTAAGGGCGATTGACTCAATCGCCTTCTTGATTCTAGAGGATTTTGAGTGCGCGCAGATCTTCCCTTGGCTGGTTGAAACTGCAACTGCCGAAAGAGATGATCAATTTGCGGTGCTTCTCAATTTGATCACGATTGACGCTCCAGTCGCGCCAGCGGAATGAAGTCTCATCAAAGGAGAAGGCGGCCGCCTCTTCGCACTCCAGCATCTCCGCTGTCTGCTTTTCATTCCACCGATGCTGCGCGGCGAGCACGCCGGCGCCGAGCACGTTCAAAAACCCATGCATCTTCGTCTGCACCTCCTCGCGGTGCTGCCGGATGGGATGATGGAGCCCGGCCGTAAACTTGATCGGAACGTGCTTCTGCGTCGCCGCGACGAGGGCGCGCGCGATCTGTTGCGAGGTGGGGAACGCATCGGGCGTGACGCCGCCGGTGCGCAATTTAAACCCGAAGGCGCGGCCATCAGCCGTCCCATGGTCTTCCGCCAAGAGATCGATCGTCTCTTCGGCCGCGTTGGCGGGCGCCTCCCAAAAACTCTGCCATGCGGTTCCCGCCATGATTCCGCGCACTTCGGCAAGCACGGCCGCGTCCGTGTCTTTGGGCAGGGCCATCTCCAGTTGATGAATCGAAACTCGGCCGGCGTGTCGGGCCTGAAACGACTCGATGGCAGCGCGTGTTTCTTTCAGTTCGTTGATGAAATCGCCGGCGCCCTCCTTCTTCGCGCCGAGCGCCGAAACGCGCAAAGGATGGTCGCGGTCAAACGAGGCGATGTGATTATCCGCTTCGCCGAACCGCGCCGCCGGCAGGACGAAAGTTGAGAGCATCCATTCGTCGGAGGAGCGAACATAGGTCTTCTGGTTGGCCAAAGCTGGGGCGAGATCCAGGCTGCAGGGGGGAAAGAGGCCCGCGTAATCGATGGAGCGGGCGAGCAAGGGACGAATCGAATCGGGCATAGCCATGCCAGATTGACCGCGCGATTGCACCTTTCGTCAATCACCGGCATGATGGAAATTGAAATGGCAGGCGGCGACCCCGCGCCCTTCGAATCTGAAGGAAAGATCAACACTCATCCAGACCACGAACTCAGAAACATTCTATGAGCCTAAGCAAACTGACTAAGATCGCCCTGTTCACCGTATGTGCTGCGTTAGCCAGCTACGTCGTCGCCCACGCCCAAACCGGCAATACGGGAGGCTCCAGCGGCGGGACGGGAAGCGGCCAATCCGGCCTGGGGAGCGGTCCGGCGGCCAGCGCCCCCTCGGCCGGCGGCGGAACTTTCACGGCCAATCCCGATGCCAATCCATACGCCAAGGAATCGGACATTACCGGCTCGGCGGCGACGACCGAGACAAGAACGAGCACGCGGAGGTCGCACAAGCGCGTGACGAAGACTGCGAAAAGCACTTCGGGCAGATCAAAAAAGAAACCCACTCCGGGCAGCAGCGCATCGCCCTCGGTCAGTCCTTCCAGATAGGAGGAAAAGTCAGCCGCCTCCGGCGGTCGGGTTTAGCAACGCCCTCGGAGAGGTCGTTCCACCGGCGATCTCCCTTGGCGCGCCGTAGCCTTGGCGAAGGCGGCGAGCACGATCGTAAAAAGCTCAAGCCGCGGAGCGGCTCACTCCCTTCCCCCGTCCACCCTCCTACGCAGCCGCCAATCCCGGTTGCGCTGGCGCCAACTCTCCATAATACTCTGTCTCCGCCGGGCCTGTAGCTCAGTTGGTTAGAGCATGCGCTTGATAAGCGCAGGGTCGAAGGTTCGAATCCTTCCAGGCCCACTTCTCCCACAAGAGTTGGAAGCGAATCCAAAGCTGATTTCATCGGGAGCGATTCGATTCCTCTCGACTTCCGCCAACCAATTGGGGTTGGATTACGGCGGCAATGTTGCAGCGCATCGCCGGGCAGACGTTGAATCGAGCGAGGTAGATTAGCGCTGGGACATCGCTTCACGCGATCCTTGGAGAACCCGCTTATGAAAAAAAATGCTGCCTTGTCGTTGAGAATCAGAAATCGCGCGGTCTTTGTGCTAGTGCTGGCCGCGATTGCCGGATTTTGGTCATTCACCGCGTCCACCGCTCAAGCTCTAAATCCGGACGGGGGCTACCCGGGATTCACCACGGCAGAGGGGCACGGAGCTCTTAACTTCCTAACGTCGGGCACCAGAAACACGGCCATCGGTTTCGATGCCCTCCTTCACGACACCACCGGCAGCCGAAACACGGCCAGCGGTGCTTACTCGCTTTTCAGCAACATAACCGGCGGCAGCAACACAGCCGATGGTGAGGATGCGCTGAACCACAACACCACGGGCGTTTTCAACACGGCCATTGGTGACAGCGCGCTCTTTAATAACAGCACGGGCAGCGACAACACCGCGACGGGGGGTGCGGCGCTGGGCAACAATACCACCGGCGGGAATAACACGGCCGACGGTTTCGAAGCGCTGGTGAACAACACCACGGGGCACGACAACACAGCCAGTGGTTTCAGGGCGCTCTTTTCCAACACAACCGGAGCGAGAAATACCGCCCATGGCGTGCAAGCCCTCTATTTCAATACCACCGGCGTCGATAACGCAGCCAATGGCGTTCAGGCACTCTACAGCAACACGACCGGTGTTCAGAATACCGCCAGCGGCGTCCTGGCGCTCTCCGGCAACATCGACGGTTACGGGAATACGGCCAACGGCTTCGAGGCGCTTGATCTCAACACGAGCGGCTTCGAGAACACGGCCGACGGTGCTCATGCACTTCTCAAGAATGCGACGGGGAACGCGAACACCGCCACCGGCGTTTCTGCGCTCCATGAAAATACCACTGGCGAACTGAACACGGCCGACGGTCATCATGCTCTCTTCGATAATACCACCGGCTACAGCAACACGGCCTCTGGCCAGGCCGCCCTCGAGCACAGCGCAACCGGCCACGACAACACTGCCGTGGGCGTGGCTGCGCTCAACGGTAATAACGCCTCACTGAACACGGCCATCGGTTCCGCGGCTCTGACCCGGAATACAACCGGTACCAGAAATACGGCCAACGGCGTAGCTGCGCTCGGCCACAACAGAGCCGGCAACGACAACATCGGGTTGGGCGCTTTTGCCGGGGACGCCTTGGACAGCGGAAGCAGTAACATCGATATCGGCAACGTCGGTCAACCTGGCGAATCCAACACGATCCGCATCGGCAATCCCGGAACTCAAGGCGCGACCTTCGTCGCCGGCATCAGTGGAGTAGCCGTAGCCGGCACGAGCGTGGTGGTAGATATCAATGGCCAGCTCGGTGTCGCCGTCTCTTCACAGCGTTTCAAGGACGCAGTCAAGCCCATGGATAAAAGCAGCGAAGCGATTCTCGCCCTGCAACCGGTGACCTTCCGCTACAAGCACGAAATCGATCCAAGAGGCCGCCCGCAATTCGGCCTCATCGCCGAAGAAGTGGAAAAAGTAGACCCTGATTTGGTCGCTCGCGACGCGCAGGGCAAAGTCTTCACCGTGCGCTACGAAGCGGTCAATGCCATGCTGCTTAACGAGTTCCTCAAGGAACATCATAAGGTGCGGGAATTGGAAGCGACCGTGGCCCGGCAGCAAAAGGATTTTGGCGCGCGCCTCAAAGAGCTGGACTCGAAGATCCAGGCGGTGAATGAGCGGATGGAGCGGGCGACCCCATTGCAGGTCGCGGATAAGAACTGACCAACTCGGTAAAGCAGCCTACGAAGTCACTGCTTCATTTTTAGAATCAAATCTTCGACGCCCGGGTGGTCAGTGCCGAGGCTGCATCTCGGGAACGCGCAAACAGGGCGCAGAGCGCGACGGCGCAAAGCGCTCCCAGGCAGTCGATCATGACGTCACGCGCCGAGGCCGTGCGCGTGGGCACGAAAGATTGATGGAATTCATCCGAGGCGGCAAAGCCTGCGGCGACCACGAAAGTGGCCAGCGCGAGCAGGCTGCCGCTGACCGCCGAAAAGGTTCCACGCAATCCGCGCCAGAGGAATGCGGCCAGAATGGCGTATTCCGTGAAATGCCCCATCTTTCGGATGGTAAAATGAACCGCGGCAATGGTCGCAAGGGAAATCTGGGGATCGAGCCAGCGCAGAAAAGGGATGATGAAACGCGAGGTATGCTCGGCCGACAGGGCATCGGACGAACCCGCGAAGATCAACAGCATCCAAGCAAAGACCGGCATCCACTTACTGACGAGACGAGGCATCTTCATGTTCAAATTGAATGCTCATATTAGTGCGTCGCACCTCGATCACAAATCAGGCCCTGTCATCCGCTGCCCTGTAGGGCAAGCCGCCGGCTTCCCGCCACTGCGGACGGGACGCTGACAGCAGCATCCCCTACAGTTAAAAGCAAAGCGCCGCCTCGGGGCCAAAAACGGATGCAGCCGGCACGGCTGCCGCTACATTGGCTTTCTCACCACGTCATGAGGCCGCTCGATCTGACCCACCCCTTCGTTTTTGAGCCGGTTTTCATGGAGCGGATCTGGGGCGGGCGCCGGCTCGAAACCGATTTCGGCAAGAAGTTGCCCCCTCATCAAAAAATCGGCGAGGCCTGGGAGATGGTGGATCGCCCCGAAGCGCAAAGCATCGTGCGGGATGGATCGCTCCGCGGCCAAACCTTGCATGACCTCTGGACCAACCATCGCAGTGCAATCTTTGGCCAACTCCCAAATTCCCCGCGCTTTCCCCTGCTCATCAAACTGCTCGATGCCCATGACAAGCTTTCGTTGCAAGTGCATCCTCCTGCGCACGTGGCGGAGCAGCTCGGCGGCGAACCGAAGACGGAGTTTTGGTACGTGGCCAAAGCGGACCCGGACGCACAGCTCTTCGTCGGATTGCGGGAAGCCACCAGCCTCGAGAATTTCAAAGTTTCGATCGCGGATGGAACCGTGGCTGAGCGCATTCACACGATTTCCGTGCAGGCGGGCGATGCCATGTTTCTCCCGGCCGGACGATTCCACGCCATCGGCGCCGGTAACCTGTTGGTCGAAGTCCAGCAGAACAGCGACAGCACTTATCGCGTGTTTGATTGGAACCGGAAGGACGACAATGGTAAATTCCGCGAGTTGCACGTCGACCTGGCATTGCAAAGCATCGACTTCGATGACTGCCGGCCGGAGCTGATCCGGCCGCAAGGCGAACGTCTCGTGTCACACGAGTTATTCGAGGTGCAGAAATGGAGCGTGAGAGCGCCACGCGAAATCAACGATCGCGGACATTTCGCTATTGTTTGTCTTCTCGAAGGAACGCTCGATTGCGCCGGCATCCATCTGCAAGCGGGAGATCTGTGTCTCGTCCCGGCGCAGTTACCGAGTCGCACGGTCCGTGCGCTCAGCGGAGAGGCCGTGCTGCTGCGCATCACCATTCCCGGTTAAGGAAAGGCGCGCTTCTGCGGCGCTAAACTTCCATCCAGACGCGGCGAGCCGTTTCGTGATTCTTCACGGGCGTGGCATTGGGCTTCTCCCAGCCGCGCGTCGCCCTCACCGCCGGAGCAAACATGAGGCCCGCTCCGCAAATCACGAAGCAGCACGAAATCACCAGTAACTTTGCCAGACGGTTCATCGGCGCCAGGACGCGTATTCCAGCGATTCGCGTGCCTCCTGGCAACCCGATTATGAACGGAGCCCCGCGCTCAAGAGGGACTCAGCCGGCGGAGATATTGAAAACTGTAAAGGCCGGTGTTGTGGCCGTCGCCCCAGCGCGGCTGCACGGCGTATCCCCCGACGATACTGAAACCGGCGAGCTCAAAACTTTCGTCCTTATAAGCCACATTCGGTCGGGAAATATTTCCCATGACGTCGGGCTCGCCCCCGCAGACCGCGCACGGGCAGGCGCGACGAAGGAGTTCGAGCTGAAGAAAGGTCTCGGTGCCATCGTTCCATTGCAGGGCCAACTCGCGCCCAATCTGTTGGATATTCTGAGGGGCCAGGGCCACGCCGGAGAGGCTAGCGGAGCGCGAAAGGGGCGCAATGGCTGAAATCATCCCGGCGGCTGGCGTGATCGGCGGAATCGGATAAGTGCTCCGCCGCAAAAGCCTGGGGCGCCTAGAGAAGCGGCTGTGGCCGCGGACGTTCGCCAAAAATGGCGGTGCCGACGCGGACCATGGTCGCCCCTTCCTCGATCGCAATCGGGAAATCGTTCGTCATGCCCATGGACAACTCGGGCAGGCGCAGCGCGAATTCCTGCTCGAGTTGTTCGCGCAGACCGCGTAGCTGAGCAAAAAATTTGCGCGACATCTCCGCCTCGGGCGCGAGTGGAGGAATCGTCATCAAGCCTTCGATCATAATGCGTGGCAGCGCGAGCAACCGCTCCATGGCCGCGCGCAGTTTTTCGGGCGAGAAACCAAACTTACTCCCCTCCCCTGAAACATTGACCTCCAGCAGAATGCGCGGATGCAGGCCCGCTTCGTCTGCGATCCGACTGACATCCTCGGCCAGGGCCAGGGAATCAACGCTGTGGAAAAGCTCAAAAAGAGGCAAGGCATGGCGAATCTTGTTCTTTTGGAGATGTCCCACGAAATGCCAGCGCAAGGCGGAAGGCAGCTCCGGGATTTTGACGCGCGCCTCCTGCACACGGCTCTCGCCGAAAATATTCTGCCCGGCCTGATGCGCTTCGCGCACGCTTTCCGCCGGATGCGTTTTAGAGATGGCCACTAATTGGACATCGTCGGGCGAGCGATGCGCTTTCTGCGCCGCCTCCGCAATCTGGGCGCGAACGCGTTCGAGATTCACTTCGATGGCACTCATCGCCCCAGTGTAAATCGGATTTCCTGCCGTAGCCACGGCGCTCTGATGGACGTGTCTTGGAAGACGTTTCGACTGAACCGGGCGGCTACGACATTCCTTGCTCGACTACAGCACGCCGACCGCGCGCGAGATTAAGAGGATGACGATGCTCAGGGAAATGGAAACTTGAATCATGGCCAAACTCTTGGCCCAGCGCGCCAGCAAGGGCGCATCGGTCGGCCCGAACGTAGAACTCTGGGTGAAAGACACAAACAAATAGTCGACAAAGCGCGGCCGCCACAGCGCGCATTCGAAATCGGCTCGCTCATCCTTGGGAACCTGCATCTGCGGAAAGAGAAAGCTGCAGCTCCCGAAATCCTTCTGTTCCCGTCGTTTGGTGGGCCCTCCGCCATCCAGCCTCCAGTACCAGACGGCGAAGACGAGCACGTTGGTAATCCACAGCTCCGCCCCCGAACAGAGCAGCCTGATCGGATCCTCCTTATGAGAGGGCAGAAGCCGGACTAACAGAATCACCGAACCAATCAGGGCGACCGTCATAATGGAACTAATGGCCAGTCCGAGGGCCCGATTAAGGGAATGCTTTCCCATTCGGTGACTGACGATGGTGGGAGCGAGCAGCACGACAATTAAGGTGGGCAGCAGCCAGGTCGGTCCCAGGATAAGCGATCGTGGCAGAGCCAGGTAAATTCCACCTACGGCAAGTAACGCGATCAAAGCCTGCCAGCGCGGTTCCGGTTTATCCACGAGGCGCCCATCGTCAGCCATGGATATCGATAAGCCAGCCAATCCAATCGCGCCACCGTGCGAACGTCCTGACCGTAAAGTTTTTAATTGACCCTCCCCTGATTTGACGGACTGGTTGCGACCATGCTTAAATCCCTCGGCAAATGGGTCTTTCGCATCGTCCTGGTGGCCCTCCTCGGGGCGGCCGTCTTCCTGATCAATCTGATCTGGTTCCGCCCCTGGAGCCTGAACCTATTCTACGAGAAAGTTTTCGTGGCCACCATTTTCGATGAACCTGAACTTCTTTCGGCCCTTGGACTGGTCGAACAATTTGGAATCACCGGTCATAACGGCAAACTGAACGACGAATCGCCCGCGCACCAGGAGCGCTCCATCGAGCGATGGAAGAACGACCTCGTTCAGCTGCGCGAGTATCCGCTCGAACGACAGACCTCTTCGCAAAAACTGTCCACTCATGTGCTCGACTGGTTTCTGCAAGAACAGGCCGACGGCGAAAAATGGCAGTGGCACAATTACCCGGTCAACCAGCTCTTCGGCGTCCAGAACGAATTTCCTTCGTTCATGGCCAATACGCACCGGCTGCTCACCCGTAAAGATTGCGATTACTATGTGATGCGGCTCGACGCTTTACCCAAAAAATTTAATCAGCTCCTCGAGGGGCTCCAGCTGCGCGAGCAAAAGCAGATCCGGCCGCCCCGGTTCGTCATCGAGAAAGTGCTCAAGGAGATGAACGAGTTCGTGGCCAAGCCGGTCGCCGAAAACATCCTGGCCAGCTCATTCAAAACGCGCGCGGCTAAAATTGATAAATTGAGCGCCAAGGATCGCGCCGATTTTCAGGCTCGCGTGGAAAGCGCGGTGACGGATCAGGTCTATCCCGCGTATCACAAACTCATCGATTACTGCAACGCGCTGCTGCCTAAAACGACTACCGACGACGGTGTCTGGAAATTGCCGGAGGGCGACGCGTTTTACGCCTACACCCTGCGTAGCAACACGACCACTTCGCTGAAGCCCGACGAAGTGCACGCCCTCGGGCTGCAGGAAGTATCTCGGATCGAAGCTGAGATGCGCGCGCTGCTCGATGCGAACGGTTTCGCGGGCGAGCCGATCGGCGCAGCCATGACGAAACTGGCGAAGGACCCGCGCTTCCTTTATTCCAATGACGACAAAGGAAGAGCGGAGGCGCTGGCCGACTACACGCGGTTAATCGACAGCGCGATGGAGAAATCAAGACAGCTTTTCCTGACGGTTCCGAAAGCGAAATGCGAGGTCCGCCGCGTGCCGGAATTCAAGGAAGCCACTTCCGCGAGAGCTTATTATAATCCGGGAGCGCAGGATGGCACCCGGCCCGGCATCTTTTTCGCCAATCTTCGCAATATGAACGAAGTGCCCAAATGGGGAATGCCGACGCTGGCCCACCACGAGGGCGTGCCCGGGCATCACTGGCAACTTTCGACCGCGCAGGAATTGAAGGGTGTTCCGCAATTTCGCAAGGTTCTCCCCTTTACGGCCTACGCGGAAGGTTGGGCCCTTTACTGCGAATGGCTGGCCAAAGAAGCCGGGTGGTACGAGAAGGATCCATTCGGGGATCTGGGCCGTTTACAAGGCGAGCTTTTCCGCGCGGTCCGACTGGTCGTCGACACGGGGATGCACGCCAAGCGCTGGACGCGCGACCAGGCCATTGCCTATATGCTCGAGAAGACCGGGATGGGCGAAAAAGAAGTGATCTCCGAAATTGAACGTTACATCGTCCTGCCCGGGCAAGCCTGTGCCTACAAAGTGGGCATGCTCAAGATCCAGGAACTACGATTGCGAGCACAGAAGGAGTTGGGAGAAAAATTCGATCAACGCGAATTTCACGAAACCGTCCTGCACAATGGCGCGCTCCCGCTCGAGATTCTCGAGGAGCAGGTGAACGATTACATCGAGAAAAAGAAAGCCGGATAGGTGGAGGAACGCCGTGATCTGACGGTAAGGCGCTTCGGTTTACCATTGCGGTTTGGCTGCGTCTTCGCTAAACGACCCGCATGAAGTGCCGCTCCGCGGTCCTGGTCTGCGCCTTGGTCATCCCATTCAGCGGCTGCGCCACCTCTGCACGATCAAGTGCTCGGGCGGAAAAGCGCGCCGAGGAAACAGCCGCGCGCCAGGCGGCCGAGAAATGGCTCAAACTTCTGGATCAGGGCGATTACGAGGAAGCCTTTGAATGGGAGGCGAAAGATTTTCGGCTCTCGCGCACGCAGGCGCAGTTTGTTCGCTCCATGCAGGCGCGACGCGCTCCCTTCGGACAGGCTCTCTCGCGCAGCGCGATTGGGGCCGCTTCCCTGCACAAGCTGGTGGGAGTGCCGGACGGTGATTATGAGAGCGTCGTTTTTAAAACCGTTTTCGAACATAAACAGGCCACGGCGGAGCGCATCATTCTGGCCAAGCAAAGCGTGGGCTGGCGCGTGATCGACTACCGGATTTACTAGAAGTAGTTACAAAAATCGATTTCGCACGGCTGGCAAAGTGGCATCGGCTTCCAGCCGATGAATCTGGAAGTCATCGGCAAGATGCCGATGCCACCGCCGCTGTCGGACTTTTGCAACCGGTTCTAGGGTGGAACGCGATCTCCCCTGGCACGCCATAGCCTTGGCGAAGACGGCGAGCGCGTTGCTAATAATGTTGCGGCTTCGCCGCCACTTTTTATCATCGCCCTCGGAGAGGCCGATCCACCTTCGTCCCGCCTGAAATCCGCTCAACCGGTGGAACGCGATCTCCGCGCGCGTTGCTCAAACAAAAGCAGCGGAGCTTGCGCATAAAAGCCTGGACGGGCGATGCCTGATAGAGCTCGCCCCGTCCCCAACAAGCCCGCGCCGAATCCCAAATTCCTGTCGCGCCCGCTCGACCCGATTAAGGTTGTCAGCAAGGCTGCCGCCCTAAATACTCCCTCCCATGAACTTCACCAAAAACATCGGTATGCTGCTGTTGGCTATTTACCTGATCGTGGTCGGTTTGACGATGCTGTTCGCCATCGCGATTCCCGCCATGTTGACGGGCATTCTTGCCCTGGCGGCCGGCATTTTCATCTTAATCGGCAAATAACCGCTTCGGCCTTCCGCTGATGAAACGCGTTGTCTTCATCAGTCATTCTTCTGCGGACAGGGCGATTGCTGAACAGATCTGCAGTTTTCTGGAGGGTCACGGCCTTCCCTGCTGGGTCGCGCCGCGCGATGTCACGCCGGGCAAGAACTACGGCGCGGCTATTCTGGACGCCATCGATGAGTGTTCCGTTTTTCTGCTCATCTTAAGCAGCGAGTCTAACAAGTCCGGGCAGGTCGTCCGCGAGGTGGAGCGCGCGGCCAGCTCGAACTCCACCATTATTCCGTTTCGGGTGGAGGACGTCCAGCCATCGCGTAACCTCGAGTTTTACGTCAGCACCACTCATTGGCTGGATGCCACCACGAGGCCGCTCGATAAACACCTGCGCGAATTGCTCAAGGCCGTACAGAATTGGCAGACGACCGATGCGGCACCGGAGCAAAGGCCGCCACCTGTCGCCCTGCCCACTCCCTCGTTCTCTTCTCTCCCGCCTTCCCCGCCTTTCGGGAGCAAGCTGCTCATCGGAATCGTTGCCGTTCTCGTTCTCTGCCTGGTTCCGGGCTACTTTCTCCTTCGCCATGAGTCCGTCTCGCGACCCGTGACCAGCGCCCCCGCCATTCCTGCCGCGACGGTCACGCCGGCACCGGTCGAGTCCCCCTCGCCCGCGCCGAGCCCAACAAGCCCAATCGCGACACCGCCTACGCCGATGCCAAATGTCACTGCCTCGCCGCCTGCCATCGCGGCCACATCAGCTCCGGCCCCACCCATTCCCGTGCACCGACGGCTGGGCGAATTATTGAGACCCACGGCCAGCCTGTCCGCTCCCTCCGCCCCGGTCAAGTCCGTGCCGATCGTGCGGGAAGTGGCGGCTTCGTCCGAGTTGCACTTTCACGGAGAAGTTCGCAAGGCCTCTCAAGTTTTCGATGGGAAACCGGAGACTGGATGGGTGTCGGAGGGGGACGGGATCGGCCAATCGCTCACTGTTCATTTCAAGGTTCCTGCCATCATCAGCAGCATCTCCATCCTGGCTGCGACCGGAACGGACCCGGGATTCAGGATTCGCAACCGCCTGCATACCTTGCGCGTGACGTTCGGCGACGGCGCCAACCAGGTGCTCACACTCGAGGACCAGCCGAACATGCAACGCTTCGAGCTGGCCCACCCGGTCACGACCAAGTGGATCAGGTTCCATATTCTGAGCGTTTATCCGGGCAATAAGCTGAAACACACGCCCATCTTCGAGATCGCGTTTAATCGCGATCCAAAATAGCCGCGATAGTTCATTGTAATCTTCTCGTATGCGGCGGCGACTCTTTCTCTGCGCGGTTTTCCTGACTACGATTCACAGCTCTCTCCGGGCCGCCGGCCAAGATCAATTCACGCTGGCCGGG
>JBBRDU010000079.1:0-14238 GCA_038203615.1 Chthoniobacterales bacterium | reverse complement strand
GGGCGCCGAAATCAGCACGCGAGGGCGCGTGCGCTCCCCGGATTACGCGGTCCCGCTCCCCTCGCCCGTCCCGAATTCAATTCCCTGTGCCAGAGGGAGTTCGCTCGAAAAATTAATCGTGTTGGTCTGCCGCCGCATGTAGGTCTTCCAGCAATCGCTCCCGCTTTCGCGGCCGCCGCCGGTGTTTTTCTCACCCCCGAAAGCGCCACCGATTTCCGCGCCACTCGTGCCGGTGTTCAGATTGGCGATCCCGCAATCGCTTCCGGCCGCGCTCATGAATCTCTCCGCCTCGCGCACGTCATTCGTGAAAATCGAGGAGGTTAATCCTTGCGGGACATTGTTGTGGATCGTAATCGCTTCGTCAAAATCGCGATAGGTCATGAGATAAAGAAGCGGGCCAAAGGTCTCGTCCTGCACGATTTCAAAATCCGGCTTGGCGGCTGCCAGACAAGGCTTCATGTAACAATTGCCGGAAAATTCCGCGCCGCTCAGCCGCTCGCCGCCATAAAGCACTTCGCCACCCTCCTTTTTGAGGCGCTCAATGGACTGCTGCACCGCATCGACAGAGTGACTGTCAATGAGCGGGCCCATGACAGTCTTTCGATCCAGCGGATTTCCGATGACCAGGGATTTATAAGCCGCCAGGAGTTTCTGGCGAATTTTGGAGGCAACGGACTCATGCATGATCACGCGCCGGGTCGACGTGCAACGTTGCCCGGCCGTGCCGATCGCGCCAAAAAAGATGGATTGCGTCGCCATCTCGATATCGGCGCTGGGCGCGACAATCAAGGCGTTGTTGCCGCCCAGTTCCATGATCGTTCTGCCTAACCGGCCATGGACCGTTTGCGCGACGTGTAATCCCATGCTGACCGAGCCGGTGGCCGAGACCAATGGAATCCGCGCGTCGCAGGACAATTTTTGGCCGACGGTTTTGCGGTCGCCCAGCAGCAAAGTGAAAATGGCCGGATCGGCGCCGGTCTCGCGGCAGACGCGCTCGGCAATCTTTGTCACCGCAATCGCGGTGAGCGGCGTTTTTTCCGAAGCCTTCCAAACGGTGGCGTCGCCGCAGACCGCTGCCAGAGCTGCGTTCCACGACCAAACTGCGACTGGAAAATTGAAGGCGCTTATCACCGCCACCACGCCGAGCGGATGCCATTGCTCCATCAGCCGGTGAAATTTTCGCTCCGATTGGATGGTCAAACCGTAAAGCATGCGCGATTGACCGACCGCAAAATCGCAGATGTCGATCATCTCCTGCACTTCGCCCTCGCCCTCCGCGATGATTTTCCCAGTCTCAAGCGTCACGAGCTGGGCGAGCTCGTGTTTCAAATCGCGTAAGGCGTTGCCCAGCCGGCGAACGGTGTCACCGCGAACGGGCCCGGGCGTTATGCGCCATTCCAGAAACGCTTCCTGCGCACGCGTAATCGCCCTTTCGTAATCTTCATCTGAGGCGGTGCCAACGCTGGCCAGGCGGCGCCCATCGATCGGCGAAATTTTGTCGAGCATGGCGCCCCCGCCGCGCCATTCGCCGTCGAAGACGCCTGGGTTTTCGTCGGTGATGCCAAGTTTATTGAAGACAGACTGCATAATTCGTTACTCGTTGGGCTACTGAGATCTTCCCGGATTCCGCGAATTATTTGCGTCCGCGGCAGTACTTGCGCATGAGGTCCATCGCTTCGTCCACCACCTGGGTGGGCAAATCGAGCGTCGGACGGAAGCGGATGGAGTGTTCGCCGGAGCGCAAGGTCAGCACCCCCAGATCGAACAGACCTTTCCAAAATTCCTCGCGCGTGGCGGCGTCAGGCAAATCGAAGGCAATGAAGCAACCGCGTCCCCGCACGGCCGAGATCATGGGCTCTTCCCGCTGAAACTTCTGCAATTGCTCGAGGAAATACGCTCCGACCTTGCCCGCATGCTCGATCAGATTCTCGTCTTCGATGATGCGGAGGATGTGGGTGGAGCGGACGAAATCGGTGAAATTGCCGCCCCAGGTCGAGTTCAGGCGACCGGTCAGACGAAAGGCATTATCTCTCACTTCATCCAGCCGCGGACCGGCCATCACCCCGCAGACCTGCGCTTTTTTCCCGAACGCCATCAGGTCGGGCAAGACGTCGAAATGTTCGCAGCACCACTTTAGGCCGGTCGCACCCATGCCGCATTGCACCTCGTCAAAAATGAGCAGCATTTCATTCTCATCGCAGATCCGGCGCAGAGTCTTGAGCCATTCGCCGCGAAAATGGTTGTCGCCTCCTTCGCCCTGGATCGGCTCGATGATGATGGCCGCGATATCAACGCCGCGCCGCGCGATATGATCCATGATCTCCTGCTCGGATTTCTTTTCGCGCGCCATCACGTCCGCCTCGCCTGCCGCGCCGGAGAGCGCGAAATTGATATAGGGACAGGAAACCCGGGGCCAATCAAACTTGGCAAACAGATCCGTCTTGCGCGGATCGGTATTGGTCAGGCTCAGGGTATAACCGCTGCGCCCGTGAAAGGCGTGCTCGAAATGCAGGATCTCGCTACCGCGTTCGCCCCGGCCGGCCGCCATGTTTTTGCGCACTTTCCAATCCATGGCCGCCTTCAGCGTGTTCTCGACGGCCAGAGCGCCCCCCTCGATGAACAAAAACCGATCGAGGGGCGGTCGTCCGACCACGCGCACAAAAGTCTCAACGAACTCGGCGTAGGCTTGTGAGTAAACGTCCGAATTGGCAACCTTGATCTTGGCCGCGCGCAACAGATCGCGTTGCACCTCGGGTTTATCAAAGTGCGGATGATTGAATCCCACGGCGAGGGAGCCGAAGAACCCGTAAAAATCGATCAGGCGATGACCCGTGGCGGCATCATAAAGATATGACCCCCGGCTCTTCTCCAGGTCGATGACAATGCGAAAGCCATCGAGCAAAATGTGCTGCTCGAGACTTTCGAGAACGCGCGAGGCGTTCATCCTTTGGCTATCTTTCTTTGCTCCTGTTCGGCTCCGCTCGGAGACCGCTTCGGTGAGCATGGACGGCATACTCATCCAGAGAGCGTAGTCTGGAGCGACAAGATGGTCAACCCGCGTGGGTTGTACAAACGGTTCACCGCAGAAGCGCAGCGCCCAACGCTCATTGAGAGCCTCCTCACCGAGGATCGGTTGCGAACGGCTCCGCCATTCGAGTGCGTTTTTTTTTGGGGGGGGGCGCCAATGTTTCGCTCATCTTGCGCAGGCCCGAAGAATCGCGAGAGGGCCAGCCTCCGCGGATGGCTACTTCGCGACCGGCCAGAGCGCCGCTCGGTCGGACTTGGCTCTTTCGAGCACTGCGTGGTATTGCGTCAGCTCCGCCGCGTAGGCCATATTGCCATCGGTGTTACTGTGCAGGAGGTCGCGCTTCTTCAGCCGCAACGCTTCGTCCCACTTCCGGAGTTGTTCGAACCGCCCGGTGTTCGTTAGGCGTTGTTCCTCCAGGCTGGGAGTGGTCTCGACGGTCGGACCGGAGGCGGATGCGACCTGTTTTCCGGGTGTTTTTGCCTTCTCCACCGCGTAGCTGCCGGGTTGCACGGAAATTTGCGTGACCCTGCTGAGGTACCGTTTATAGGCGGGACCCGGGCCGAGCAGGAAATAAAGAAAGAAACAAGGCAGCGTGGCGAAACGAAACAGGCGTGAGCGGTAAGCGTCGTCCGGGTAGTTCAGGCGGAACAAGACGGGACCGAAAGGTAAAAGCACCCCGACCGCCCAGACCACACTGATATTGAGCGCGGCCGTGAAAAGAAGGACGCGGGAAATCAGGGCGCAAACTACCCCCACAATGAGGAACGCAAACGCTGCCACGGCTGAGTCTTGAGCAGGGCCGGTGCCAGGGGGCGAAGGTTAGGCCCGGCTTTCAGGGCTGGCCCGCGAAGTGGACGGCGCAGGGCGCGGTCTCTACCACACGCTTGCCTTTCGGCGACCGGTCTTTGTGCACCCACCGCCTCGACTAAGCGGGCGATTACAGCGTCACAGACTCGATCCGCTTAGACAATTCCCTGGCGAAGACTCTGATGCTTACCGGCCAGCAGTTCCTGCGTCAGATCGTAGCCACTGCGATCGGCATTCCGGGCCGTGCCGGCGAAGTGATGATCAATCCGCATCCGGGCCGACCGACAAAAGTAGGTGGCCACGGACAAAACTTCCTGGACCGGTTCGCCTCGATCGATCTTGAACTGGGCGAACGAGCAGGTCGCGCTGATGGCGAAAAGTTCTGTCGCGATCCCGACGAAGCGGGAAAGGAGCAATTGCTCGCGATCCAGCTTCGGCCCGAAGCGGGTCATGGCGTGAAACAATCCGCGAGCCAAACGTTTGCTCGTGCGCGCGGCGTAATGGACATGCGGACGCAAGTCGTCGTGCAATCCCCTGAGCTCTCCGGCGCTCCCGCGCAGCCATTGTTTTGGATACCAGGTGGCGTAAAATTTACCGGAGATGAAGACCGCTTTGGCCCGCTCCGACATGGGCAATTGCGTGTTAAAAATGGCGCCGCCGACCTTGAGATGCGGATCGAGCGCCTCTCGCGCGATGAACAAACGCATGATCTCGCTCGAGCCTTCGAAAATCGTGTTGATGCGGCAATCCCGCAGGAAACGCTCCACCGCGATTGGTTCCTCGCCGCGCCCGGCCAGGGATGCAGCCGTTTCGTAACCGCGTCCGCCGCGGACCTGCATGGCTTCGTCGGCGATGCGCCAGGTCGTTTCGGTCGCCCACATTTTGCACATGGCCGTTTCAATGCGCAGATCACCGGCTTTCTGATCGACCAGCGCGGAAGTGAGAAAGGTCATGGCTTCCATGGCGAAAACGTTACCCGCCATTTCCGCGATTTTACCCGCGATGGCGTAGTGCTGGCCGATAGGCACGCCCCATTGCACGCGTTGGCCGGCCCATTTTCGGCAAATCTCGAGCAACCGTTTGGATAATCCCACGCAGGCCGCCGGAATGGTGAGCCGTCCCGTGTTTAAAGTAGTGAGCGCCACCTTCAAACCGGCGCCCTCTTTTGAGATCATGTTCTCACGCGGAACCCGCACATCCTTGAAGGTGACGATGCCATTATAGAGCGCGCGCAGTCCCATGAAGTGACAGCGATAGGTAATCTCCAACCCCGGCGAATCGACTTCGACAATGAAGGCGGTGATTTGCTTGCGCTCCTTACCGTTGACCATTTTGGGCTGCGTCCTGGCCATGACTACGAGCAGGCCCGCCTTGATCAGGTTGGTGCACCACAGTTTCTCGCCATTCAAAATAAAGGCCGAGCCATCCTCGGTCGGGTCCGCTCGCAAACTCATGTTGGCGGGGTCGGAGCCGGCATTTGCTTCAGTCAGGGCAAAAGCCGAGATTTCTCCTCGGGCCACGCGCGGCAGATATTTTTTCTTCTGCTCTTCCGTCCCGAAAATGAGGAGCGGTTGGGGCACACCGATGGATTGGTGGGCGGAAACGAGCGCGGTCAGGTTGGCGTCCCAGCTGCCCAGCAACATGGCAGCGCGCCCATAATTCACCTGGGAAAGACCGAGGCCGCCATATTGCGTGGGGATTTTGACGCCGAATGCGCCCATCGCGAAAAGATCGTCGATGTTGTTCTGTGGAATCTCGCCGGTCCGATCGATCTCATCCGCATCCACTTTTTCACGCAGATACTTGCCGAGGCTGGCGAGGAAGGGTTCTCCGGCCGCCCGATCCTGCTCGCTCTGCTCCGGCCATTGATAAATCCGGTCAAAATCGTAGCGACCAACAAAAAGATTGCTGGCGAAACTGCCTCGCTCGTCCAGCGGATCGCGCGACGCTTCGGCCAGGTCGAGAGCGGCGCGTTTGCCCTCCGACATCTTGGACGTGTCGATGACGGAGACGGGGGCCGGCTGGGCGCTGGTTTCCGCGCTGACTTGTTTCTCCGGAGCTTCCCGGGATGATTTCATGGACTTAGTCGCCTCCTTTATAGCCCCTTAACATAAAACGCCGCCCCTGCTTTTGCATGTTCCTTCAACAGTTCACAGGGCGCGAACTTTGCATCGGTCTGGGCGAGAGCCGTCATTTCCGCCACCACACGCGGCAATCCGAAATGCTCCGCGAAACGAAGAGGGCCGCCCCGGAAGGGAGGAAAGCCTGTTCCCAGGACCATCCCGTAATCCGCGTCCTCCGGAGAGGCAACCACTTTTTCTTCCAGGCAACGCGCCGCCTCGTTGACCATGAGAAACATGAGACGATGGGCCACATCGCCCGTCTCCTTCTTCGCCGAAGCTCCACGCCAAGGCGCCAACGATTCGTTAGGCGCCTGCTCCCTGCCTTCGTACTTGTAAAAACCGGCGCCCGTTTTCCAGCCGAGTAATTTGGCCTCCTGCATTTTGCGCAGAAGGGCCGGGCTTTCCGCCCGCCGCCCATAGGCCTTCTGCAGGGTGTCGGCAATATCGACCGTGATATCGACTCCGATTTCGTCGATCAAACGCAGTGGCCCCATCGGCATCCCCCAGGCCGTGAGCGCTCCGTCGATCGCTCCGGTCTCCAGCCCCTGCTCATATAATACCGCCGCCTCGAGCAAATACGGGAACAGTACCCGGTTCACGAGAAAGCCAGGACGATCGCGCACCAGCACAGGCAGTTTTCCGATTTGCCGGGCAAAAGCCAGGGCCCGTTCCCGCGTGTCGTCCGACGTATTTTCCCCTACCACCACCTCGATCAACTTCATCCGGCTGACCGGATTGAAGAAGTGCAACCCGACCACTCGATCCGGCGCCTTCGTTTCGCGGCTCAGTTCCACGATAGGCAGGGCGGAAGTGTTGCTGGCCAGAATGGCGTTAGGCGCCTTCGCACTCAGGTCACGAAAGATAGCCCTCTTGATTTCGATTTTCTCGGAAGCCGCTTCCACCACAATTTGGACGTCCCTCAATTCAGCCGGCGCGGTCGAGGCCACAATGCGAGACCGGCCTTCCTTCGCCTTCTCTTCCGACATCAAGCCACGTTTCACCGCATCGCCATAAGTCTTGTCGATGTGGGCGAGACCGCGGTCGATTTGTTCCGCGCTGACATCGCGCAGAATCACACTGACTCCGCGCGAGCTGAGCCATTGTGCGATGCCCGATCCCATGACGCCAGCGCCGACCACAGCCGCATGCACCACCTTGTCGATCGCGGTCTTCGAAATGCCCTTCTTATATTTCTCGGCCAGGAAAAAACTCCGAATGAGATTGTGGGTGGCCTCAGTTTCGCCCAGTTCCACGATTGCGTCCAACTCCAGGGCAAGAGACTCGTCCACTGTCCCTTTCAGTCCTTTTGTGATCACGTCGAGCGCGCGCGCCGGCGCCGCATTGCCGCCCGGGCGCGGCGGGGCCATCTCTTTTCCGGCCGGTGGCGGAGAAGCCTGTCGTTTCCCCTGACCCAGTTTCGCTTTGGCCGCCTCCAGCAATTGAGCGCGCGGCGCAACTTCATCAACCAAGCCAAGCTGACCCGCCTCCGCGGCCGAGTGCAGTTTTCCTTTCAATATGACGTCCGCGGCCTTTTCCGCGCCGATCAAACGGGGCAGCCGGGTGGCGCCGCCCCAGGCCGGGATCAGGCCGAGCGTGGTTTCCGGCAAACCGATGCGCGTGGCCGGATCGTCCGAAGCGACGCGGTAATCGCAGGCCAGCGTGATTTCGTAACCGCCGCCGGCGCAGGCGCCGTGGATGGCCGCGCAGGTCGGGATGGGCAAAGCGGCCAGGCGATTAAAAACGCGCTGGCCTTCCGCGATGAAGACGCGCAGCTCGCCCGTCTGCGCCTGTTTCAGGAGCGTTTTTAAGTCCGCGCCCGCGATGAAAATCGATTTTTTCGCGGAAATCACAACCACGCCACGCAGAGACGCATCCTGCTCAATGGCCTCCACATGTTCCTTCAGTTCGCCCATGGTCGCAGCGTCAAAGATATTCGCACCCGACTCGGGGCGATCAAAAGTCAGGACACAGATACCGCCCTCAGCGGTTTCACGTCGGATCATGGGATTGGTCAACGTCGCGGGCATCGGAGTTATCTTGTCTGCTTTACGGGAAATTCCAAGCGAAGACGGGGGCTCCACCGGGACAAGACCGGGTCAAATCCTCTCTTTTTCCAGGAATTATGCGCAGATGATTTCCGGCCATTGCGCTGTGGGAACGGGGGTGTTAGAACTCGGCGGCGCTTGCGTCGAAAGGTTCGGACATGTTCGGCAAGATTCTCATACCCGAAATCAAAAGCCTCATCGAAGCGCGCAACTTCAACGGGCTCCGTGATGTTTTCAAGGAGTGGCCCCCCGCCGACCTGGCCGAACTCATCCTCGACCTGGATGAAAACGATCGGGTCATCATCTTCCGCGTCCTGCCCAACGCCCTCTCCGCGGATGTTTTCGAGTATCTCGACGTCACCGCGCAACAGGAGTTGCTGCGCGGGATGGCCCACGAACAGGTCGTGGCCATCCTGAACGAGATGTCGCCCGACGATCGCACCGCGTTACTGGAAGAATTGCCCAGTTCGGCCGCTCGCCAGCTCATCCGCCTGCTTACCCCGGAGGAACGCCAGATCGCACAGGCGCTCCTCGGTTATCCGGAAGGCAGCGTGGGGCGTTTGATGACGCCCGATTTCATCGCCGTGCACGAGGATTGGACGGTCAAAGAAGTGCTCGACTACGTCCGCGAAAACGGCCAGGACACCGAGACCCTCAACGTCATTTACGTCGTGGACGACCGCGGCAAATTGATCGACGACCTGCGCATCCGCGAATTCCTGCTCAAACCGCTGACGGCCCTCGTCGGCGAGATCCGGGATCAAACCTTCGTCGCGCTGACGGGAGGCGATTCGCAGGAGGAAGCGCTCAACGTGTTCCGAAAATACGATCGGAGCGCTCTGCCCGTGATCGATTCCAGCGGGGTGCTCGTGGGAATCGTGACCATCGACGACATGCTGGACGTGGCGGAGCAGCAGGCGACCGAAGACATCCAGAAGATCGGCGGTATGGAAGCGTTGGACGAACCCTACATGCGGATTTCGCTCTGGCGGATGGTGCGCAAACGCGCCGGCTGGCTCGTCATTCTTTTCCTCGGCGAAATGCTGACCGCCACGGCCATGTCGAGTTACCAGGACGAAATCGCGAAGGCCGTGGTGCTCGCCCTCTTTCTCCCGCTCATTATCTCGAGCGGCGGCAATTCCGGCTCCCAGGCTTCCACCCTGATCATTCGCGCCATGGCCCTGGGCGAAGTGACGCTGCGCGATTGGTGGCGCGTGGCCAGCCGCGAATTACAGGCCGGCCTGTCCCTCGGGATCATTCTCGGAGTGATCGGAGCGATTCGCGTGGCCACTTGGTCCATCGTGAGTCATAAATATTTTCATCGCGACCTTTACGGACCGCATTGGCCACTGGTGGCCATGACGGTGGGCTTTTCCCTCATAGGGGTCGTGCTCTGGGGATCGCTCTCCGGTTCCATGCTGCCTTTTCTCCTGCGGCGGCTCGGGGCGGATCCGGCCACCTCTTCCGCACCTTTTGTGGCAACATTGGTGGACGTGACAGGGTTAATCATTTACTTCAGCATCGCCTTGCTCATCATGCGCGGCGCAATGCTCTAATGGGAGGTCTATATGTTCTCGATTGGTAAGTTTTTCGGACACGACGAAAAGTTTTTTGATTTGCTGGAGGCCAGTGCTCAGCAGGCCGACAGCAGTGTGCATCAATTGGTCGACCTGCTCGGCAAATTGGAACGCAAGGACTCCACCCACGACCTGGCTGGCTTCGCGGCCAGCCGGCGCGAGGATAAACGCATTACCCAGCAATTAACCGAGGAGCTTTCCAAGACTTTCATCACGCCCCTCGAACGCGAAGATATCCAGGCGCTCGCCTCCGCCCTTTATAAGATCCCGAAAACGGTCGAAAAAATCGGCGAGCGCATCCTCATTTGCCCGGGCGACCTGGAAGGCCGCAGTTTCCGCAAGCAAGTGGAACTGCTGGACCAGGCGGCCGAAGCCGTCCTGGCCATGGTCAAACAGTTGCGCAACGGCACCGATATCCGCACGGCGCGCGAGATGAATGCCCGGTTGCAAGTGATCGAAGGCGAAGCGGACGAGCTCGAATTGGACCTTCTGCGTGATCTCTACCACGGGGATTACGAACCGAAGCACATCATCTTTCTGCGCGACCTTTACGAGTTGCTCGAAAAAGTGATCGACCGTTGCCGGGACGCGGGAAACATCATCCTTCAGGTCGTTCTGAAATACGCGTAGTCGCCGTTCACTCCGGCCATGCTGATTTTCATCATCGTTGTCTTGGCGGCTGTCATCTTCGAGTACAGCAACGGTTTTCATGATGCGGCCAATGCCATCGCCACGGTGGTCTCGACCAAAGTCCTGACGCCACGCCAGGCCATCGGCATGGCCGCGATTTTTAATCTGACTGGCGCTCTGATGGGTGGCGCTGTCGCCTCCACCATCGGGAAGGGACTCGTCGACACCAATGTGGTCACTCTCATAACCGTTCTGTGCGCGCTCATCGCGGCGTTCGCCTGGAACATCCTCACCTGGTGGCTTGGTCTGCCCTCGAGTTCCAGTCACGCGTTGATCGGCGGTTTGTGCGGTGCGGCTCTCGCGACCGCGCACGGCAACTGGTCGGTCCTGAAATGGAGCACCGGTCTGTGGCCCAAGGTGGTGCTGCCCATGCTCATCTCGCCGGTAGCCGGTGTCCTTCTGGGCGGGTTATTGATGTTCCTCCTCTTCGTCATCCTCCAGGGGTTCACGCCGCGGGTGGTACATTCGGTTTTCGGCAAACTCCAGGTCTTTAGTGCCGCCTGGATGGCGCATAGCCACGGCACCAACGATGCGCAAAAAACAATGGGCATCATTACCCTCGCCCTTTTTACCGGAACCAAGGCCGGCAGTTTCAACGATCTTCCGTCCTGGCTGCACTTTTTGCGCACGCCCACCTTTGGCGGAATCCCTGCCTGGGTAAAAATTCTGTGCGCCATCACCATGGCGGCCGGCACCGCGGCGGGCGGCTGGCGCATCATTCGCACGCTCGGCCATCGCATGGTCAAACTGCAACCGGTCCATGGCTTTGCCGCGGAAACGAGCGCTGCCCTGATCATTCAGGCGGCCAGCATCTATGGAATTCCGCTCTCCACCACGCATGTCATTTCCACCTCGATCATGGGCGTGGGCGCGGTGAAACGTTTCAGCGGCGTGAAGTGGACCGTGGTGGAACGGATTGTTTGGGCTTGGATTTTCACTTTGCCCGCGACCGGTGTGCTTGGGTACATCCTGGCTCGCCTGGCCGAGAACTTCTAGCGACACAACCAGGTAGGAACCCACCTCCGGGGCGTCCGCTCGCCTGCGGCGGCTGGGCACTCATGAATGAGCGTCTTCGCCGCTACCCGGATTAACAACACCCTCGGAGCGGTCGTTCCGCCACTCTGAGCGCGAACCCGCCAAGGTGGATCGGGCTCTCCGAGCACGATGCTAAAAACATCAGCGCCGCGGGCGCTCACTTTGCCCCCCTTCAGTGCCGGACCGGCACCCACTCGTTGCGCGCGCGCGAGTCGGCCACCGCCTGCACCACGCGCATGTAATGCACGCCGTCTTGGAAGCTCGGGTGCGGCTTCATCCGCCCCTTCGATTTGACCGCCGCCAGAAAATCCTCTTCCACGCGCCATTCTCCCTCCATCTCCGGAGTCGGCTCGATCACGCGCAATTCCTTGTCGCCGGCCCGGCCGGCTCGCAGAGATTCAGCCCGGAAATCGTAAACCATGGTTCCACCGCTCCCGTAGACCTCCACGTGATCGGACGCTCCCAGTGTGTTGATGCCGCTGAATTCCAGCACCCCTTCGGCGCCGCTCGCGAAGGTGCAAAGAACGTTCAACAAATCGGGAATGATCACTTCATAACCCTGGCGAATGGGCTGCAAAATTTTACCGCGCGCGTAAACGCCGGTGATAGGGCCAAACCAACGGTGCAAAACCTCCACGTAAATTCCGAGCGTCATGACATTTAATCCGCTCAACTCGATGCGCTGGCGCCAATGCGGCGGCGCTTCCGGGTCGAGGTAGTTTCCCGTGAAACTCTGCAGCCGAACATGGTGAGGCCGCCCGATGTGATGGTCGGCCAAAAGTTTTTTCACGAGCAGATCGCCGCGCATCCCATAGGGAGGCGGGCAAAGCATCGTGACTAGTTCGGGATAGCGTTGCGAAGCGGCCAGCATTTCTTCGGCCTCCGCCAGGTCCATCGACATACGGGCCTGGCAGAAAACGTGCTTCCCCGATTCAAGGGCCGAAATAGTCACCGCCGAGTGCAAGTACGGCGGAGTGCCGATCCAAATAATATCGATGTCGGGTAGCGCCACCAGATCGACCCAGTTCCGCATCGGCGTCGCCTGGGGGATGTGCTCTTTGCAAAATTTTTCGGCACTCTCGTAGGAAGAATTCGACACCGCCACGATTTCGACTTCCGGGTGCTTCTGCAGCGCCGGCAGGTGGCGGTCGCGCACAATATTGCCGGCTCCGATGATGCCGATGCGGAGCTTATGATTATTTTTCTGAGGCATGATTCGACGCGTTTATCCTGATGGCTGAGCGGCTAGATTACTGCGCAAGTCAGGTTTGACCAATGCTCAAATGTAACGTTCAAGATTCGCTTGACCAAAGCCGCCCGTGACGCCAGTTTACGCCCCTTTTCCCCACCACTCGTTATGTCAAAAGTTTGCAGCATTACCGGATCCAGGGCCACCCGTGGCAGTATTATTCACCGCCGGGGCATGGCTAAAAAGAAGGGCGGCGTGGGCCGTCACGTCACCAAAAACGTCCCGCGCGTTTTCGGGCCCAATCTGCACCAGCATCGCATCTGGGTGCCTGAGCTGAAGAAGTTTGTGAGCATCCGCGTGACCGCACGCGGCCTTAAAACCATCAATAAGAACGGCGCTTATTCCGCGCTGAAAAAGGCCGGCCTCATTTAGCGCCCGGCGGGACTCCCCAAGCAGGGACGTTTCTTTTGTGAAAGGCCTGGCCTTTTTTTTGTAGGGGAAGCTGTCAGCTTCCCGGGAAGGTAGCAACTTCCCCTACAGGCCTTTCGGGCCAGCTTCGTTCTGGCCGACTGGCTCGCTGATTTCCGGCTCCGGCTGGCTCACCTCATCGGTGGGGCGAGACTCCTTCGAGCCGACTAATTCTGCCGCCGGCTGCGCCGCTTTGACCCCTGGCTCCGCACCTCCGTCGATCGGCTCCTCGATCGGAGAGGTTTCCGCCGGGCCGGCCCCGGCTTCTTTCGGCTGCTCCTTCGAGGCTTCCACGGGCTTCACCTTCGCCCGGGGCAGATCGAGCGAGCCATCATTGAACTCGAGGACATTCCCTTCGCTGATCAACCACCGCAGATCGGAAGCCAGCCCCAGTTTTCGCGCCTCCGTTTCTTCCGCGGGCACATCCATCAGAATCTTGTCCGCCAGCTCTTTTCGATGAATCCCCGGATTCGCACCCACAGTCTGCAGAATCGCCTGCACGTGGGCCGAGACGCCGGCCTGGTCGTGGGCGAAGGGCCGGACGCGAACAGAGGTCACGAAGAGCATGCCGCGCCGATGCCGGAAGATGTGCAAGCCCGCTTCGCGCAAACGGCTCGTCAGTTCCTGCATGATTTGCGAAGGCGAACGCGTTTCTCTCGACCACGCATCCTCAATCAAGCGACGGAGTAATCGGTCCGACATCTCGCGACTGGCCACGCCGTCGATCGTTTGTTCATGGATCGGGCGGACCAAGCCGGGCAGATAATTCTGCCGAAAGTGCCGCTCCGCGTCGGCCGCGTTATTGAACGTGACGGGCGGCTCCTCTTTCACGGAGGTGTAGGTCGTAATGTTGCGCGCCTCTTCCTTCCATTGCTCGACCATGGCCGGGTCGTGCACGATGTCTATCTGGCGCTGATAATCGGGAAAACTCATGCGCCGGCTGAATCGTTGCTCGTAGAGCGCGCGTAATTTCGGCTGGTAAGCGTGATGATTGGTCGGGCCGAGCAGGATCCCGCTGGCGCGGCAACGTGCCACCGTTGTGAAATTGCCTTTGATCGGGTCGCTCTGCAGCACTTCGACCTTGTAAAAATCCGCCTGGCCGAGCCGGAAACCATTCGACTCGAGCGTGTCCCGATCCGCAGAAACCATCCCGCTCTCGCCCAGCTGAAACAGCGGCGCCTCGGCTTTTGCCGTCAAATGAACATCGTATCGCTCCGGCTTTTCCAAAAAAAGCCGGGCCAGCGCGAACACGGAATAAGCCACGGCATCGGATTTG
>JBBRDU010000078.1:0-14434 GCA_038203615.1 Chthoniobacterales bacterium | reverse complement strand
CCTGACCGCGAAGCCAAGCGAAGGGTTATGTCCTGCGCTGACACCGGAGACGGAAAAACCGACCGCCAGATTGCCCTCGTTGTCCATGGCCGCGCTGCCGATCCAGTAATTGTCGCCCGTGGCTCCGTTCCCCGCGTCGTTGAACAAATTGAAGGTCGACTGTTCATTCACGGCAAAGAGGCTCCCGGGAGAACTTCTGCGGAGTTCGAAGTAACGGAAGCTTGCTTGATAAGCTGCGCTGCTGGTCGGATCTACGCCACTCACGTTGACCGTAAAGTTCCCGACGAGCGACTCGGTCCCGTTGCGATTGATATAATGAAGCGGATACATCAGACGCGACCCGATCGAATCGAGCCGATCGGTGCTGGTGTTGCCGGCGGGCGGCGGCTGTTCGATATCGCCACGGCCACCGGGATCGCGCGCATCAAATGCCAAGAGAGGGAGCGGTGCCGCGTAGGTGCTTTCAGCTCGCTCGATAAAAGTCGAAAGGGCGTAGGTACTCGTGTTGAAATTGAGATCGAAGAGCCGCAAACCGTCCGCGGGATCGCCGAATTGAATGTTCGTGAAATAAATGAACACGTTGGAGATACCGGCCGGTGGAGGCAAGAGTCCGGAATGATCGGAGGGCAACATGCCAAAGACGCCCTCAGGATGACTGGCCAGGTCCAGGTCGAAGTAGACACCTCCAGCCGTCGGGTCGCCCACCAGCATTTTCTTGCGGTCAACCGCATAAGCACCCGCGCCGTCAAAACTTCCCCCCATTAAGAACTGGTTGGTCGTCCAGTAGTAACCGTCGGGCCAGACACCGAAATGCGGATAATCGGGAAACTCGCTGCCGGGCAACTGAAAATCGTAGGCATAATAGGCACCCATCGGATCCCCGGTCTTCGAAACGGCGATACACTCGTGATAGGGAGGAGTCGTTGAAGAGGTGAACCCGAACTGGGTAATGACCCAGCGATCGGCCAAACGATCATAGAGAACAACCGGATCGCCATCATCCACGGTGGCGCAAACACCGGGAACCCCTACGTAGAGGCTGCTCTGCCTGAAGGCCGGCCCGCGCGGATTGCCGCTCTTATCAAAGACGCGCACGATGGTGTTGACCGTTTCCACGATGTCATTGGGGCCTACCGCGGCATTGGTGTCGGGCGGAGCCGAATTTTGCACCCCGATCCCTTCGAAGGTTAACAGGACTGAAGGAGTCGGGGAGGAGGGAGCATTGGAGGAGGGAACCGATTTGTTCCAAATGTCAGACAGAGTAACACCCGCGACAGCCCTGCTCTTGGTTTTGGACGCCGAATCGAGCGCTCCATCGAAAGAGGGGCCCGGCATGGAGGGGCGCCCCCGCTGGGTATTCAACTCATTCACTTCGTGCTTTTCCAAGAGCTCGAGGTCAACGCTCGATGCGTCCACGCCGGCCGCTGGGAAGGTGCTGGCTGGGGCCGTCTCGCCGAAGCCAACGAGCTGGATAACCTGGGGCGTCAAAGGAGCCTTGCCCTGCTGGGCCCGGCTGACCGTTGACTGGAACAGAGTAAAGACTCCGATCGCGAGAAGGAATGCGGCTACGAGATAACGTTTAAACATGGGAAAGGTCCTGAGATTTGAACCACACCACCGGTTCGTTTGTGGATGAAGCGAGAGATCTCGCGATGGGTGACGCCAGCGCAGTTAAATGTGAGATGGCATCCGGCGTAAAGACAATTCTTACGCAAAGCGAAGAAGTCGACCGGTTGCCATCACTATTTCCATAAAACGCACACCTTGTCGGAAGCGCTCGCCTAACGAAATTCCGAGGACAATCTGGCCGTTTTTCGTTAGGTTTACCCGTCCCTGCTCTCCACAAAAGGCGTCGCCCCCCCAAAAAAAATACCAGGGAGGGGACTCGAACCCCTAATCCTTGCGGAACCAGATCCTAAGTCTGGCGCGTCTGCCAATTTCGCCACCCTGGTGTCGTTGCGGACTGCCAAAGAGGACAGTTCTTCATCCGCTCTTTACTAGAAGCCTGATCCAGCCGCGGATCAAACGGCCCCGCCGCGGAGTTTCCGAACGACCCCTCCAGTGTGCATCTGTTCCCTGGCCGCTTTCTCGGCCTCCTGCATGAGCAGCGGCAGTCGAACGCGCGTATTCGTTGCTCGTCACATAATATTGCAGAGTCACCGAGTTCAGCAGGAGCAGCGTCGCCTCAAACTTAGTGGCCAGCGCCTTCGCGCACTTCAACGCCCTCATTTGCCAGAGAGCGCAAGTCTCCCGGCTTGCGTGCGATCAACCGACGGCCCGACCTAACGGGCGTGGCCGTTTACCTCGCCGATCACTTCCGCAGGCGTCCACCCATTCCCGCGCCAGATCTTGCGGATAGTGCCGTCAGCGTCAATCAGGGCTGTGGCCAATCCGTGCGCGAGAGTGCCGCCCTCGGCTTGCACGTAAACCGAGAATCCATGCGTCAGATCATTGACTTCGGACTTTTCGCCGGTGGCCAGTGTCCAGATATTTTGATCCGCCTGGGCGTGCTCCGCATAGGCTTTCAAGACTTGCGGAGAATCGAACTCAGGATCGAAAGAAACGCTAAGCAATCGCGTCTGCGCGATCAGCCCCGTCTGTTTCCTGATGGCATCCTGTAACTCCAGAAAGTTCTTCGACATCCGCGGACAAAAATTCGGAATGGGACACCGCGTAAAAATGAAAGTGAGAACAAAGGGATGGCCACGAAAAGTCTCGAGACCGATTTTCCTCCCGTCTTGATCGACCAGCTGGAACACCGGCATCATGTCCCCCTCACGCAAACGCGGCGCATTCTGGGAGGCCGATCGTTCCCCCGGGGTCGCGGAAGGCGCGGGCAAATGCACTTCAGTCATGCTGATCTTCCTGATTCGATCGATGAACGAATCATTGTCGTTCACCCTCAAACGGAACGTGATGGCGTCGCCCATGTGCAGTCCGGCTATCTCCTTCGAATCGTGCACCGAAAAAGGCATGGTCATCGAAGGCATGAATCCCCGAATGTCTTCGTGCTCGACTTCCACCGTCCGGCCATCCGGCGCCATCTCGCGAATGATCCCACGCGCCTCATAGGACCTTTCACCGGCGCGATCGGTCGTTCGCGGAGATCGGTCGCACGCCGTCAAGGCGAGAGCGAGGCAGCTCAACCAGACCGTCCGCCCGCTCCCAAGCACACGCATCGCGTTCAGCATCACCGCAATTTTAGCCGTAAAAATCGCAAAATCGGAGAAGTCACCGGTCCGGGCTAGGCTGATCATCCCCTCCATTATGCACATAAAACCATCATCCTCCTTGATTTGGATCAAGGCAGGAATCTTCGCCCAGCCTTAATTTTCCATCATGAAAAGAATATTTAGCGGATCACTCCCGATTTGCGCGCTCGGTTGCGGCGCCCTGCTTTACGCTCTGGCCGCGTGCTCCAAGGTCCCGGAAGCACCACCCAAAACGGTCGAAGTTCAGGCGGACGACAAAATGCGGTTCGACCTTACGGCCTTCGAGGCGAAGCCTGGCCAGAAAGTTTCCGTGACGTTCAAAAACGTCGGGACTACGCCGAAATTCTCGATGGGACATAATTTTGTTCTACTCGACCGCACCGTGAATGCGGGCAACGTGCAAAAGTTTCTCGACGCTGCCTCCATGGAAGCGGCACACGATTACGTTCCGCCCAATTCCAAGGACGTCCTCGCCCATTCCAAACTGCTCGGGCCCGGCGAGACGGACACCGTCACTTTCAACGCGCCGTTCATTGCCGGCGACTATCTCTATCTCTGCTCGTTTCCTGGTCACTACTCTCAGGGAACGAAAGGCATCATGACCGTAAAATAAGGTCCGCTTCCTCAAGATCCCATGAAAACACACCTCCATTATTTGCTCGCACTCATCATGGTGATGGGCTTCGCCAGCTGCGGAAAACAAAGCGGGACGTCCCAGGCGGATCGGACCGCGAACGCGCTCGCCAGCTACGTCGCGCCCGGCGAGAAGGATGAATATTATCTCTTCTATTCCGGCGGACATTCCGGGCAGGTCTTCGTGGCGGGCATCCCGTCCATGCGCCACATCGTCACGATCCCGGTCTTCGCGCCTTATCCGGCGACCGGTTACGGATTCGATGACGAATCAAGGAAAATGTTAGGCGATTTTACCTGGGGCGACGTGCATCATCCCGGTCTCTCCCAGACAAAGTCGAAATACGACGGCCGCTGGCTCTTCGTAAACGACAACGCCAACAATCGGATCGCGCGGATTGATCTGCACGATTTCAAGACCCACCAGATCCTCGGGCCTATTCCGAACTCGATCGGCAATCATGGCTCATCCTTCGTCACCGAGAACACCGAGTACATCCTGTGCGCGACCCGTTTCTCGGTGCCATTGCCCAAAGGCCGGGTGGCGGATCCGAACGATTACGCCAAGGAGTTCAACGGCATGGTCAGCGGGATCAAGGTCGATCCGCAGACAGGGGAGATGAAAGTCGGCTGGCAGATTTTGACGCCGCCCTTCGACTGGGACCTCGGCTCCACCGGCAAAGGTCCGAGTAGCGGCTGGGCCTTCTGGACGAGTTACAATACCGAAATGGCGCATGACACCATGGAAGTAAATTCCTCGCAGAAGGACCGCGATTTCGCGGCGGTCGTGAACTGGCACGCCGCGGAGAAAGCGGTGGCCGACGGAAAAGCGATGGCCATGGACGGCGTTCCGATCATCGATCCGGCGAAAGTTCCCGGCGTCTTGTATTTCGTAGCGATCGGCAAATCGCCCCATGGCATGGATGTCGACCCCAGCGGCAAATGGATTGTGGCCGGCGGAAAACTGCAGCCCGCCACGACCGTCTTAAACTTCGAAAAGGTGCAGGCCGCCATTAACAATAAAACATTCGATGGCGACTTTCGCGGGATTCCGATTTTGAAATACGAAGCAGTGGTCGAAGGAGAGGTGCCGGTCGGTCTCGGGCCGTTGCATACGCAGTACGACGGCAAAGGCTTCGCCTACACCTCGATGTTCATCGATTCCAACATTACGAAATGGAAGATGCCGCCCTGGACGGATGACGAAAAGAAGGACCTCAATAAAGTCGTGCTCGATAAAATGCCGACCCATTACAGCACGGGCCACCTCGTCGTCGCTGGCAGCGACACGGCGCATCCCTATGGCAAATGGTGCGTGGCGATGAACAAGCTCTCCGCCGGTCGCCATGTCAACGTCGGTCCGGCTCAACCGGAATCGAGCCAGTTGATCGATATTTCCGGCGACAAAATGAAGATGATCGCGGAAGCCTACACAGAGCCAGAACCGCATTTCGCCCAAATTCTGAAGGTTAGCGAAATCGAGCCCACTGAGATCTATCCCAAGGCGGAGAATAAAGATCCGAACGCGGTCTGGGATAAAGCGCAAACAGGAGTGACCCGAACGGGCAACCAAGTCATCGCCAAACTGCTCGCCATCCGCAGCCGCTACGTTCCAGACCGGATCGATGCCCAAGTGGGCGATGATCTCACCGTGCACGTGACCAATGTCGAGCAGACCCGCGACATGATTCACGGCTTCGGACTAATCGAACACAACATCAATCTGGTGATGGATCCTGGTGAAACGAAAACATTTCACCTCAAGCTCACGAAGGCGGGCGTCTTCCCCTATTACTGCACCAACTTCTGTTCGGCCCTCCACCAGGAGATGCAGGGTTACCTCGTCGTCGCCAAGACCGGCCAGACGATGCCGGGTGCCGTTTATACAAACGGCGCGGCGGGCGCGACTCAAACCACACCGGCAACAATTCCGACTGCCGACGAAAGCGCGCCCGCAGCCAGCGCCGCCCCGACGGCTTCGCCGGGGCGCTAGAGGATCGTTCTGACGAAGCTGGAGACAACACGCTTCAACTTCGTTAGGCCGCCGGGTTTATGAAAAAGAGAATATCGAATCTGCTCGGTCGCGAGTTTCGATTTCTGGCGCAACCGCTGAATCTTTGGTCGCGCCTGCTCCTCCTCCTGGGGGCCGCGGCCATCGTCATTTCGCTCTTCTTCCCGCTCTGGCGAATGCACCTGGTCGCGCCGCAATATTCGGACGGACTGGATCTGTTCATTTATAGCTACAAAATCGCTGGCGGCGGACTGAATGGCCAGCACCTGGTCGAGATTAATAACTTGAATCACTACATCGGCATGGCGCAGATCGTGCAGGCGGATTTTCTCGAAATGCGCTGGATGCCTTTCATGTTCGGTTTGATCACGCTGCTAATCCTGCGCTCGGTCGTGTTCGGACAAATGGGCAACGTCGTCGATCTATTCATTGTTTATTGCTACTTCGGCGTCTTCTCGATCGGGTCGTTTTGGTACCGACTCTACACGTATGGGCACGACCTCGATCCACACGCGCCCATGCACATCAAACCATTCACGCCGCTGCTGCTTGGCACAAAGCAAATCGCGAATTTCCGCGAGTCCAGTTACCCCGAGTTGGGTGCGATTTTGCTGTGTGTTTCAGTATTGCTGATTTTGATCGCGGGTTGGGCCTCGCGCAAGGAGACGTTGGCGTGAACGGCAGAACTCCGGGTCGTGTCTTCGCCCGCGCGTGCTGTTTTCGGCGCCCTCCCCGAAACATTTTCTGGAAGGTTCGACTGATGATGGTGATCGCGTTGTCGCTAACCACAGCTCTTCGAGCAGCCACCCTCCAGGAAGGCATCGACGCTGCTGCCCCGGGCGCGACGATTCACGTCACGTCCGGCTTTCACTCCGGACCGATCATTCTCAACAAACCGGTTGTGCTCATCGGAGACAACGGAGCCGAAATCCGGGGCAATGGATCTGGCAACGTCGTCGCCATCGCCGCGGATAATGTCACTCTGAAAGGGTTGCGCATCACCGGTTCAGGCTTGCGTTTGATGGAAGATGACGCCGCGATTTTCGTTACGGGCAATCGCGTGACGATCGAGAAGAACGTTATCGCCGATTCATTGCACGGCATCTATCTGAAGAAAGTTTCGGGCGCGCGAATTATCGAGAATCGGATTACGGGAAAAACGACGATCGTCGCTTCGGCCGAACCGATCGAGAAAGGCATCGGCCAAAGCGCCGAGAATTGCGATACGCAGCTCGTCTCGAATCGGCGCGGCAACGGCATTCACCAATGGAACTGCGAAGGCAGCCTGATCCGCGGGAATGAGATTAGCCATACGCGCGACGGCATTTATTTTTCTTTCACCAATAATTCCCGCGTGGAGAACAACCTGGTTCATCACGTCCGTTACGGGCTGCACTACATGTACTCGGACAACAACGTTTTCCTGAACAACACCTTTAGCGAGAACGCGGCCGGGGCCGCCATCATGTTCTCCAAGGGCTTGGTCGTGCGCGGGAATCGCTTTATCAACAACCGCGGTCATCGCGCCTATGGACTGATTTTTCAGTCGTCCGACCAAAGCACCCTTACGCAGAATGAGATCAACGAGAACGCCGTCGGCCTTTCCTTTAATCAATGCAACAACAACGACATCTCCAGGAACCGCGTCACGCAGAATTATATCGGCCTGCGTTTCGGCTCGAATTCGGACGGTAACCGTTTTACGGAAAACGTTTTCGCCCGCAATCTCCATCCCATCGAGACCGGCGCGTCGGATGTATCAGGGAGCCGCTGGGCCGTAAACGGGGTCGGAAATTACTGGGACAACCAACTGGAGCTCGACCTGAATCACGACGGGATTAATGACGTGCCGCATCGCGAGCTGGATCTTTTCGGCATTTTACGACGCGATTTTCCCGCGGTCGCCTTTCTCTCCGATAGCCCGGCTCTGAAATTATTGCGCTTTGCCAACGAGCGCGCCGCCATCCCAGGCATGAGCTCGATCGAAGATCCGGCTCCGCTCACTTCGCGATTTTGGGAAATCCGCGCGCACCATGCCGTGCGTGCCTCTTTGCAGAGAAGCCCATGATCTCGGTCGAACACATAACCAAACAATACCGGCGCAATCCCGTCCTGCGCGGGATCTCGTTTGAGGCCGCGCCGGGAGCGATCACCTTATTGGTGGGTCCGAACGGTGCGGGCAAGAGCACCACGATGAAAGTGCTCTCGGGGTTGGTTCGCCCGGACAACGGACGCGCGCGAATCAACCAGATCGACGTGGTTCGCCACCGCCGGGCCGCGCAACGGTGGCTGGCCTACTTGCCGCAGCGATGCAATTTTCACCCGCAGCTCACGTGCGCTGAAATTCTGAAGTTTTATGCGCGCTTACGCGGCCTTCCGCTTTCCCGCTGCGAGGCCGTGCTCGAGCTGGCCGGGTTGCGCGAGTTCGAAAACCTTCCCACGGGCGAACTTTCCGGCGGCACCCGCCAGCGGCTCGGCCTGGCCTTGTTGCTTTTGCCGGACGCGCCCGTTCTGCTTCTGGATGAGCCGGGGTTGAGCCTCGATCCGGGCTGGCGCCAACGGTTACAGGAGACGCTGCGCTTTGAAGCAGAACGGGGCAAGGCCGTGCTCGTTACCACCCATTTGATTGCGGAATGGAACAACGTCGCGCAACGCTGTCTGCTTTGCCGAGATGGCGCGATCGAGCGCGAGCTCGACCCCTCTGATCTTCCGCACGACTTCGACGAAACACCCCAGGAAAGAAAGGAACGTGTTATCGATGGACCTCGCTTTTCCGCGCTTCGTTGAAGCGGGCCCCCTGCGCGCGATGCTCTTGCGCGAATTTCGAGCCGCCCTCATCAATCGCTATTTCCAGGTGTTCTCCGCTCTTTCTTTGCTGGGCGGATGCGCCGCCATCCTTTTTAGTGAGGACTCGCAGAGCGTCGCCCTTTTGATTCTGCAGGTCGCGCTCTACTTTGTTTCGCTCTTCGCGCTTCTCGCCGGGGTGAGCAGTGCGCAGGCCGAGCGGGAGGAATGGCCCCTCTTGTTCACCCAGCCGGTCCCGCGCGACACCTTCGTCATCGGGAAATTCATCGCCTACCTCTCGATCTTCGGCGCGGTCCTGGGATTGCTTTTCTTGCCGGGCCTCTTCAGCGGGGCGAGCCTGCCTGTTCTCGCGCTCCTTTACCTCCACACGCTGCTTCTCGCCGCTACTTTTCTCGCTCTCGGGCTGATGGCCGGTTTCTTGGCAAATGATCGCTCTCAAGCCCTCATCGCCGGAGTCACAATGTGGCTGCTCTTGCTCTTCGGCTTCGATCTCATCGCTCTCTTCGCCGCGCGCTGGACTCTTTTTCAGGGAATGCCCGATCTTTGGGTCGCGTTCCTGATGTTGAATCCTCTCGATTCATTCCGCATCGAAGCGCTTTTTGTGCTCGAACAAATTCCCGCCGAAGCAGCCAACAAAACACCGCTGGCTAACTGGTGGATCGGGCACGCCGGCCTCTGGTTCAGCCTGATCGCGGTTTTTTGGTCGGCTACCCTGCTGGCGCTGTCGAGCTGGCCTTTGAAGCATCGGGAAGAGTGAATCGCCATGCCGCCCACATTCAAGACCCTCGATGTCAGACCCCTCATCGCACGCGGCGAGGAACCGTTGTCCGCCATTCGCGCGCGCATCGATTCTCTCGCGACCGGTGAAGGACTTTCCATCATCGCGCCATTTCTTCCTTCCCCGTTGATCGAGAAACTCGCGAGCGAGGGCTTTCTATCGCGCGTCGAGCATCGATCCGGTTTCTGGGTCACGCATTTTTGGCGGGACGACTAGATTTCGGGCGGATAGCTTCCGGCCATGCCCTTGGAAGCGAGCAAGTTCAGGCAGGCCATGGTCGAAAACACCCTGCGCAGTTGCCAGATTTTCGTGGGGCTCCCCGCCACCGATATCGCGGCCATCGCATCCTTCGTCATTCCGAAGCAACTGGCCAAGGGCGACTATCTCTTTCGCCAAGGCGACCGCGCGGAGGGTTTTTACATTGTTCAGAGAGGCGGGATCAATATTCACCGGGTCAGCTCGGCCGGAAAAGAGCAGGTCATTCACCTGTTTCGGCCGGTTGAATCCTTCGCCGAAGGAACCTTGGCCACCGAAACCGGTTACCCAGCCGACGCGCGCTCCACCGAGGCCACCACCGTGTTGCTCGTGCCGAAACCCGATTTTATCGAGCTCCTGCGTAATCGCCCCGAACTTTCTTTGCGCATGCTAGGCGCCATGAGCCAGCATCTCCGTGTCCTCGTCGGACTGGTCGATGATTTGACCCTGAAAGATATCGAAACACGTGTGGCCAACTGGCTGCTCCGACAATGCCCGCGGCCCATCGGAAAAAGCGAGGCTGAGATCAAGCTCGACCGCACCAAACGGATGCTCGCCGCCGAACTGGGAGCCACCAGCGAAACGCTTTCGCGCACCCTCGCAAAATTTCGCGATCGCAAACTGCTTCGCATCACCGGCAACACGCTGACGGTCACGCGCCCGCTCGAGTTGCAAAAGCTTCTCAAGATATATTTGGGCGAGCTTTAGTTTTCAGAGGTCAGTCATTCGGCTCGATCAGCGCAATCTTCGGAACCACTTTCAGCATCCAGATGAGGGAAGCCGCCAGCCAGCAAAGGGCCGCGCTCAGCAGATGCACCACCCGCGCGGCCGGGGCCAGGTCGGCCGTGAAACGCGAAGTCATGGCGAGGAAGAGAAGCCCCATCGTAATAATGAAAAACCAGAGCCGCTTCTGCAATTGCGCCAAGTTGCCGCTGTGTCCGAAGACCACGCGAATCGCCACGGTATAGATAACGAGATTAAAGCCAGTGATGAAAACCACATGGAACGCGGCGATCCGATAGACCGGCGCGAGGGCCACGAGAGTGAGCCCGGCCAGAATGGCCAGGAGCCCTCCCCGAAGTGAATCGGCCAGAAAAGTGCGGCCACAAAATGGCATCCGGGCCGTCACGTAGAAGGCCACCGCGCCGAGGCGGATCCATCCCGCTGTCCTCGGCCAACTGAAGATATCGACGAAGAATGAAGCGATGATGAGCGCGCCGATCAGCGCCGCAAAAGCGGCCTGCCGCTTCCAGGCTGGTGGAAAGGCGCGCGACTCAGGCAGGTCCGGGCCGGGCAAGTCGAGCAAACGCCTAATGAAAAACGGGGCCACTCCGAGGATCGGAAGAAGTATGAAGCAATCGTTCAGGAGCGCGCTGCCGATAAAATAAGTGCGCGAATATTGCGCGTCTTCCGAGAAAGCCACGAGCGCGGCGCCGACGATTCCACTGAGGATTCCAAGGGCCACCAACGCGAAATTTGGCGGCGGAGAATCTTTCCGCTGCCCGAACCGTTTCCAGAGAGAGAGCGCAAAAAGAAGCAGGCAAACCACGAAGCAAATGTCCCCGAAGCGGTGCGCGCCGCCCGTGTGCGCGCCGGCCGCCAGCAGGTCGAGCGTAAAGAGGGTCCCAATTTCCGGGAGAGTGAAGGGCGGCGCCGAGGTGAGTCTTGGCCCAGCCGTGCCCAGAAATCCGAAAACGAATGAGGCCATGAACCCTTCGATCATGAGCCGGGCATGAGCGACATTCGGATAGGGAATAGGCGCACCGAGATAGAAGAGGACCCACAACGACACTCCGACCAGCCCGAGGAACGCGCCGACGGGAAAGAAGATCCGGAATGGTTCCTCGCAGATTCGTAAAGAGGATCGCGCTATTTGACTCTCTTCCATACCAGACGGCGCATCTACCATGGATCAGATATCGTTAGGCTGTCACAGATGAACTTCTGTGGAGACGGTCGCTTCGCCGGCCGCTTGTTGGAACGCCTGCTCCACCGCCCGCCACGCCAGCATGGCGCACTTGACCCTCTGCGGAAATTTGCGCACACCACCCAACAAAAGAAGATCGCCTAAAGCGGGTGCTGCCTCGGTCGTGCCGCTGGTAACCACCGCCTGAAAGGCGCACAAGATCGACAGGACCTCCTGGCGGCTCTTCCCTTTTAACTTCAACGTCATCATGGAGGCGGAGGCCTGGCTGATGGCGCAGCCGTGACCGTTAAACTTGATTTCGTCAAGGCTGCCATCCGCCCCGAAACGCACCGCCAGATGAATCTCATCGCCGCAGGCGGGGTTGTCCCCATGCACCCGCACCGACGCATCCGGGAGTTCCCCGAAATTTCGGGGACGCCGTGAATGATCGAGAATCACTTCCTGGTACAGCTCTTCCAGTTCGGAATTCATGCGAAGAAGCGCACCGCCTCGCGCAGAATTTCAATCATGCGATCGACCTCCGCGATGGTGTTATAAAAGTAGAAACTGGCCCGCGTCGTTCCCGGCAATCCGAATCTGCGCATCAACGGTTGATTGCAATGGTGCCCTCCCCGCAGGGCCAGGCCGTGCTGATCGGCAAAGGTGGTGAGATCGTGAGGATGCGCCGCCTCCATCACAAACCCGACCAGCGCGCCCCGCGTCTCCGACGGTCCCAGCACGCGAAGGCCTGGCAATTCGCCAAGACGTTGTCGCGCGTGGCTGGTCAGCTGCGCATCGTGCTCAAAGATGGCGGCGCGCCCGATCGCCTCGAGGTAATTGATGGCGGCGGCCAGCCCGATGGCGCCGGCGATATTGGGCGTGCCTGCTTCGAAGCGGTGCGGGGCCTTTTTGAATGAGCTTTTCTCCAAGGTCACGCTCATGATCATTTCGCCGCCACCCTGCCAGGGCGGCATTGCGTCGAGGAGCTCGGCGCGCCCATAGAGGACGCCAATCCCTGTCGGCGCGCACATCTTATGCCCGGAAAATGCGGCGAAATCGCAACCCAATTCCTGGACGTTGACGGGCAGATGCCCGGCGCTCTGCGCCAGGTCGACCAGGGTGAGCGCGCCGGCCTCGCGGGCTTTCCGGCAAAGCTCCGCCACGGGATTGATTGTGCCTAACGAGTTTGAGACATGCGTAAAGGCGAACAGTTTCACTTCCGGCGTGAGCAGGGATGAGAGTTGCTCAAGCGCGAGAGTGCCATCCTCGCGCACGGGCACAAAACGCAACCGGGCCCGCACCCGCTCGGCCAGCAGCTGCCAGGGCACCAGATTGCTATGGTGCTCCATTTCCGTGAGCAGAATCACGTCCCCTTCCTGCAGGAACTTCTCGCCCCAGGTCTGCGCCACCAGGTTGATGCTCTCGGTCGTCCCGCGCGTAAAGACGATTTCATCGGCGCTGGCCGCCCCGATATATCCCGCTACCCGCTGCCGCGATTTTTCATACGCCTCGGTCGCGCGCGAGCTCAATTCATGCAGGCCGCGGTGCACGTTGGCGTTGTCATGCTCATAATAGTGGCGCAATGCTTCCATCACCACTCGCGGCTTCTGCGAGGTGGCGGCATTATCAAAATAGATCAGCGGATGCCCGCGCACCCGTTCCCGCAGAATCGGGAAATCATTCCGGATGGCGCCCCAATCCATTCCGCTCCTGGAGGTCTTGTCCACTTCTGTAATCTGCGCCGGGCCCGCCTGCACGCTACCTTATTCAATCATGCGGTGGCCAGAATTACAGGCTGATCTCCGCCCGCCACTCGCCTATTTTTTCGTCCAGACTCAGTTTGAATCCGACTTCCTCGCTCACCCGCCTCATGGCGGTGTTTTCCGCCACGATGTGGCCGACGATGCGTTTCACTCCTTCTTTCCGGCCCATTTGCACGAGTCATTTCAACAGCTCGGAGCCAAGGCCTTTTCCCGGCCAGGCATCGCTGACCAGGGCCGCTAATTCCGCATAATCGATCCCATGCTCCTTGATGAGACGCCCGACCGCGAGGATTTGGTGCTGTCCGTTTCGAGCCCTCTGATCGACCACCAGCGCAATCTCACGGTCGTAATCGACAAAACAGACGCGCCACAGTCGCTCGTGCACGGTTCTCTGTTTCAGACTGAGGGCGCCGAAATAGTGAAGATAAACCCTGCGCTCGGAGAGTGTTTTGTGAAACTCCACCATCAACGGTTCGTCCTCCGGCCGGATCGGCCGGTTTCGCCCGCTTCTTCGACCCGAATATCGTTGGCCGAATGGAATACATTTGCTCGCATTGTTTGCCTATTGATTTCAAGAGGGCTTCATCTCGGTGCCGGTTGCAAGAGCTCTGAGATCGTGACCAGACGAAAGCCGCGCCCCTGCAGATTAGTGATGATGGCGGGAAGGGCGTCCGCTGTGCTACGAACCCCGACGTGCATGAGAATAATCGCGCCATCGAGCTGCGCGTCGGTCCGGCTGATGATGCGATCCGTTAGGAATTGCGAAGTTTTGGGCGGATCGACTGAATCGAGACTGTCGATCGTCCAATAGATCGACCTGTAACCGAGACTGGCGGCAATCCGAAGGACACGCTGATCCCGTGCTCCGAATGGGGCTCTCCAGCGCGGCCGCGGACTTTGACCGGACAACTCCGTGAGAAAAGCGTCCGCGCGCAAAATCTCTTCGCGCACCACGTCGTCCGCTTGTCGCGTCAGGTCGAAGTGATTCCAGGTATGGTTGCCCACCTCGTGTCCGTGTTTTGTGATTTCCGTCGCGCAATCGCGGTGCTGTTGCACCCAGTTTCCCGTGAT